>NZ_JAAQOK010000033.1:0-58418 GCF_011683705.1 Enterobacter sp. 725m/11
TCCGTCGTCGGCAGCGTCAGATGTGTATAAGAGACAGCAATTAGGATCATCAAACCAGAATCAAATGTGATGTAGAGGCTACTTTGTGAAACCCATAATACTAATGCAAAGACAACATACAGGCATAAATAAAAAGATGGATTTCTAGGTCTTCGTTTAATCATCTTGAATTCTTTTCGCTATTAAAACTCACAAGGACAAAAATAGCCGAAACAATTATTTCTGTAATAATCACGCTAATTGTCACGCCATATGTTGGAGTCAGATGCATTAATAGTATAGAAACTATAATATGCATAAAACTCACAGCAAGATATGTTTTCCTGACAACTTTTGTGAAATGATTAGGTATTAACCACCATTGTCCATATACAACGCCCACTGAAACGATAAATGGCAAAGGAGACATCATCAACAATATCATCGACGATATTCGATATTCTTCACTGTAATAATAAAGTGATACAGGGTATCCTATGACAGCCATTGCGACCGATATTAACAATCCGAACGCAATAAACTTCTTACCATACAAGTACCAGATTTCATTGAGTGTTTTTCCTTCACTAATCAATGAACTGACTCTTGGGAACATCGCTTGCTGAACAGGACTCATCAAACCTTGCGCTGCAGTTCGGATTTTATCTGCTGCTGAGAAATAACCTGCCAGCGTCGGGCCACCAAAATATCCTATAATTAATATATTTAAAGTCGTATAAAAACTTATAGTTATATTAGATACAAAAAGGTCAAATCCCTTAGATAAAACCGAATAGATTTCTTTTATTGAAACTCTTGTAAATTTGGCCAATTTTTGTTTTTTTATAAAGAAACAAGCCAAAATACCTGAGATAAACATCCCTGATGATTGGCTTATAACGGCCATATTCATATCTTCAGGCGTTTTTACTAAAAGGAAAATAAGAATAAGGGAGACGAATTTTGCAATGGTTGTACATATTGCAATACCCTGCATTTTTTCAATCCCTTGAAATAACCATACAGGGAATAAAACTGTACCTATTACGGATATCATCCCTAACAGGATCAGATAAGAGTATATACTCGTACCATTAATAATTACATATAAAGCAAAAATACATGAAACTATCAGTAATAACGCTAACTTAGCAGCAGTTACTGCTGTATAAATAGAATCAATTTTGGATTGATTATTCTTATTAACTGAAACCAGTAACGTCGCACTAAAGTTAAAGCCATAATCAACAAAAATTATAATGTATTGTAGCCACGCCTGGACCATAGCTACAATTCCAAAATTTTCGGCTCCTAACACTCGCATTAAATATGGGAGGGTTAACAAAGGGAATAAATAGTTTGAAGCCTGAACAAAAAATAGCAGTATAATGTTTTTTTTCACTGGTATGATACACTCAGTAATGTGAAAAAAGCCTGTATGCTATTTACAGGCCTGAGTAGAAATTAATAGTCTGAATCTTTAAAAGCTTTACCAGCAAGATCTTTCGAAGACAAACTCGGTGAACAATCGTGGCTGACAGGCCATGCA
Source organism: Enterobacter sp. 725m/11 (assembly GCF_011683705.1). Lineage (NCBI taxonomy): Bacteria > Pseudomonadati > Pseudomonadota > Gammaproteobacteria > Enterobacterales > Enterobacteriaceae > Enterobacter > Enterobacter sp. 725m/11. Next base: position 1,529 of record NZ_JAAQOK010000033.1, read on the forward strand.
ATGTTCAGTTCGCTGTCTGACCATAAGATTGAACGCTCATGTTCAGGAGAATAATAATTAGTTGTTTTATACACAAATTCTGCTGTATCGCTCAGAACATAAAATCCATGAGCAAATCCCTCAGGGATCCATAATTGTTTTTTATTTTCTGCAGATAAATGTACGCCAACCCATTTCCCATAATAGGGTGAGTCTTTACGAATATCGACAGCGACATCGAAAACTTCACCGACGACACAACGGACTAATTTACCTTGAGCATAGGGCTGTAGTTGGTAGTGCAAACCACGAAGTACATTTTTGCTGGATTTAGAGTGATTATCCTGAATAAAATTCACTTCTTTACCAACGGCTTCGTTGAAAATTCGCTGATTGAAACTTTCCATAAAGAAACCACGATCATCACCAAAAACTTTCGGCTCAAAAATTAGCACATCGGGTATTTCTGTTTTAATGATATTCATTAATTAATAACCTTTGATCATTTTCAGTAAATATTGTCCGTATTGGTTTTTTGACAACGGAGCAGCGAGTTTTTTAACCTGCTCATCATCAATAAATCCTTTGCGGTAAGCAATTTCTTCAGGACAAGCCACTTTCAGCCCCTGACGCTCTTCAATAGTTGCAATGAAGTTACTCGCTTCAATCAGGCTCTGGTGAGTCCCTGTATCAAGCCAGGCAAAGCCACGGCCCATCATAGCCACGGAAAGCTTTCCTTGCTCCATGTAAATACGGTTAATATCCGTGATTTCCAGTTCACCACGTGCTGACGGTTTTAAATTCTTCGCCATCTCAACGACACTGTTATCGTAGAAATAGAGTCCCGTCACTGCATAATTACTCTTCGGTTCCAGCGGTTTTTCTTCGAGGCTGATGGCGGTACCATTTTTATCAAACTCGACAACACCGTAACGCTCAGGATCGTTCACGTGATAGGCAAAAACCGTTGCACCATTTTCTTTATTAACCGCTGCATCCATCAATTTAGGAAGGTCGTGACCATAGAAAATGTTATCCCCCAACACCAGGGCGCAATCATCGTTACCAATGAATTCTTCGCCAATAATGAAAGCCTGCGCCAGACCATCCGGGCTTGGCTGGATTTTATATTGCAGATTCAGCCCCCACTGGCTTCCATCACCCAGAAGTTGTTCAAAACGCGGTGTATCCTGCGGAGTACTAATAATTAAAATATCTCGAATACCAGCCAGCATTAGCGTTGAAAGCGGATAGTAAATCATCGGCTTATCATAAATAGGCAATAATTGTTTACTAACAGCCATTGTCACTGGATACAGACGAGTACCAGAGCCACCCGCCAGAATAATACCTTTACGCGTTTTCATTTCATCATCTCTATAGTCATAAGATGCCCACTCCCAGGCATCCCGATCATTATTAAATCGCTGTCGCTGTAAACCACTCAGTCAGCATACGCTTAACCCCCACGTCCCACTGAGGCAGTACGAGGTTGAAATTCTGCTGGAACTTTAACGTATTGAGGCGCGAGTTTGCCGGACGTTTTGCAGGCGTAGGGTACGCACTGGTCGGCACGCCATGAAGTTGCTTTAATGCCAGTTCAATTCCTGCTTTGCGCGCTTCATCAAATACCAGAGAGGCATAGTCGTACCAGGTTGTTGTACCACTGGCAACCAGATGATAAGTCCCTGCCACTTCAGGTTTATTCAGGGCAACCCGAATAGCATGAGCCGTACAGTCTGCTAATAATTCAGCACCCGTAGGGGCCCCGAATTGGTCGTTAATAACAGACAGCTCAGAACGCTCTTTTGCCAGTCGCAGCATGGTACGCGCAAAATTATTCCCTTTACCGGCATAAACCCAGCTAGTCCGGAAGATCAAATGGCGTGAGCAATTTTCACTTAAGGCTTTTTCACCCGCAAGTTTGGTCTCGCCATACACATTAAGCGGCGCTGTGGCGTCCGTCTCAAGCCACGGCGTATCGCCATTACCCGGGAATACGTAATCAGTAGAGTAGTGAACAACCCAGGCTCCCAATATTTGGGCCTCTTTGGCAATCGCCTCGACACTCGTGGCATTCAGCAGCTGAGCAAATTCAGGTTCTGACTCGGCCTTATCGACGGCGGTATGCGCAGCCGCGTTGACGATGACATCAGGCTTAATGCGGCGCACCGTTTCTGCAATGCCTTCAGGGTTGCTGAAATCACCGCAATACTCCTGCGAATGGACGTCAACCGCAATCAAATTGCCCAGCGGTGCCAGAGCACGCTGTAGCTCCCAACCCACCTGACCGGTTTTACCGAACAGAAGAATATTCATCAGGCGCGATCTCCATAGTTTTCTTCAATCCAGGACTTGTAGCTGCCGCTTTTCACGTTCTCTACCCATTTTGTGTTCGCCAGGTACCATTCTACGGTTTTACGAATGCCACTTTCGAAAGTTTCCTGAGGCTTCCAGCCCAACTCCTGACCAATTTTCTCTGCATCAATCGCGTAGCGGCGATCGTGACCCGGGCGGTCAGCCACATACGTTATCTGGTCACGATAGGAACCTTCCTTCGGCACGATTTCATCCAGCAATGAGCAGATGGTATTTACCACATCAAGATTCTGCTTCTCATTGTGGCCGCCGATGTTATAGGTTTCGCCAATCTTGCCCTGGGTTACCACGGTGTATAACGCACGGGCGTGATCTTCTACGTACAGCCAGTCGCGGATTTGGTCTCCTTTACCGTAAACAGGCAGGGCTTTACCCTCCAACGCATTGAGAATGACCAGCGGGATAAGTTTTTCCGGGAAGTGATATGGACCGTAATTGTTAGAACAGTTAGTCACAATGGTAGGGAAACCATAGGTACGCAGCCAGGCACGGACCAAATGATCGCTGGATGCTTTAGAAGCAGAATAGGGACTGCTTGGGGCATAGGCCGTTTTTTCAGTAAACAGCGGCAGTTCAGCTCCCTTGGCCATTTCATCCGGATGCGGAAGATCGCCATAGACTTCATCTGTTGAGATATGGTGGAAACGGAAAGACGCTTTTTTATCAGCATCTAACGCTGACCAGTATTGGCGGCTTGCTTCCAGCAGTACATAGGTACCAACAATGTTAGTCTCAATAAAGGCTGCCGGGCCGGTGATCGAGCGATCAACGTGGCTTTCGGCGGCCAGGTGCATCACCGCATCCGGCTGGTGCTCTGCAAAAATACGCGCCATGGCATTGCTGTCGCAGATATCGGCATGTTCAAAATGATAGCGTTCGCTGTGCGAGACTTCGGCCAGCGATTCAAGATTCCCTGCATAAGTCAGTTTATCGACGTTAATAACAGAATCTTGCGTATCATTAATAATGTGTCGTACCACCGCAGACCCAATAAAGCCTGCTCCACCAGTGACCAGAATTTTCACGTTTATTTCGCTCTTAATGTTATCAGAAACAATTAATTAGTTGCTGTCGCCCAGGTAACTATTGATAAGCTTCCAAGGCGGAGAAACTGACAATCTGCTATTTTAACTTACCTTTACATTCCAAAGTAAATCGCAGATACCGTCGGTTGGATTAAATGCTGCAGGTGCCTGTAAAAGTATCTCTCGCACGCGTTCGTAGTCGAACTGACAGCAGGCGTTGTCGAGGTCACCGAGGATAATGCTCATCTCACTCCACGGCAACATCACCTCGTTAGCAGTCCTGATACGCGGGTGCTGCGTAATGGATACATTGTCGCCGATAAGCAACTCTTCATACAGTTTCTCACCAGGCCGCAGACCCGTTGTTTTTATCGCGATATCACCATAAGGGTTTTTATCATCGCGAACGGTAAGCCCTTGCAACGTAATCATGCGGTGCGCAAGGTCGATGATCTTGACGGGTTCCCCCATATCCAGAACAAAAACATCGCCGCCCGTGCCCATGGCTCCCGCCTGGATAACCAATTGAGCCGCTTCAGGAATAGTCATAAAGTAACGCGTGATATCTTCGTGAGTCAGCGTCACCGGTCCACCTGCAGCAATCTGTTTTTCAAATAACGGCACAACTGAGCCTGATGAGCCTAACACGTTGCCGAAACGAACCATACTGAAGCAGGTTTTACTGGATTCCTTCGCCAGCGCTTGCAGCACCAACTCCGCCATGCGCTTGGTCGCCCCCATGGTGTTGGTAGGGCGAACGGCTTTATCAGTCGAAATCAAGACAAAGTTTTCAACACCGCAACTTGCCGCAGCCTGAGCGCAGCTCAACGTACCAAAGATATTATTGCGCACGCCATCAAGTACGTTGAACTCGACAAGCGGTACATGCTTGTACGCCGCAGCATGATAAATTGTGTCGACGTTGAATGCTCTGATTAACCTTTCGAGATGCTCTTTATCCTGAACGTTTCCGAGGATTGGATAGATTTTAACCTTAAAATCCTGACCCAGATTCAGGTTACGCAGTTCAGAATCAATGGAATAGAGGGAGAACTCAGACAATTCGAACAGAATAAGCTGGTTTGGCTTATTTTTAATTATCTGTCGGCAAAGTTCAGACCCTATAGACCCCCCTGCCCCGGTAACCATCACTGTTTTCCCGTTGATATTACGGGATATCAGTTCCGGAATGGGTGAGACAGGATCGCGGCCCAGCAGGTCTGTAATAACGACTTTGCGCAAGGAATCAATACTTGCCTTCCCCTCCACCAGATCGACCATTCCCGGGATGGAGAGCACTTCACACGGCAGACCTTCAAGGGTTTTAATGACTTCGTTTTTTCTGGCCCGGCTTGCGCTTGGCATGGCCAGCAGAATTTTCTTCGCTTCGTATTTCTCAACCAGCCAGGGCAGTTTTTCTGGTGCGAAGACGCTTACCCCGTGAATCACCTGACCTTGCAGGGCGCGATTATCGTCGACAAAAGCAACGGGGTAATATTCGTCCATTTGGCTCAGCGCAGGCAGTAATTGACGACCCGATGCACCTGCACCATAAATAACTACCCGGGTGCCCAGATTCAACCCACGATTCACCAACATCCTCATTCCAAGCCGTGATCCGGCAACAAGCAGCAGGCCGAATGAGAAATAGATAAACGGAATCGTTCTCGGCAAATAGAGGTTGGTATAGAACGCTGCGATAATAAGCAAAATGGACGATATGACCATCCCCATCGTTACGACCAATAATATCTTGGCAGTAATATAACGGATTACGGCCCGATACAGCCCTAACTTAACAAATATTGCCAGAGTAACTGAAATTATTGAGAAAATAAAAAGCCAATGTTCCGTGCTATATATCGGAGTCATTGAATCAATACGCACCCAAAATGCAAACCAAAAAGCGCATAAGAGCAGTATAACATCTATAAAGAGAGTAATAATTCGCTTAATTGGTCTGGGTAAAGATATTAAATAATTTAGCATACTAAAAACTGGTCGCCTCACTAAAGCTTGCATTCAGTTTATAAAATAGTACCAGCAGGACACACTGAGTAATCGTCTACTTTAGTATTATAACCGCCCACTGTCCCCGCCTGGAGAAACGCTGATTTCCCAATCACAGCGCTGCCCGCAAGATGGACACCGACACCTAAATGAGCGAAATCACCAAGAATGGAATCGTGATCTATGGTCGAGTGGCTATTCACAATCGTCGCCAAACCTAATTTTGCGTTGGCACCCACTACAGCTCCCGCTAACACAACAGTTCCCTCAGCAAGGGTCGCCGATGGACTGACAAATGCAAAGGGATGTATAAGCGTTACAGGATGAATACCTAAGTCGAGCAGTTGCTGATAGAGCTGCCCTCTGACTTTATTGTTTCCGATGCCAATAGCGACATGACTGACCTTACCGATATGTAACTGTAGTTCGGAAATTTTTCCGATAATCAGCTGGTTAATTTCCTGGCAAGCAGAGGTATTATCGTCGAGGAAAACGATATCCTTATATCCCAGCAGTCTCGCTGTCTCGTACAGCGTACGACCATGACCACCTGCGCCCAAAATCAATAAGTCATGCATTGACGTTGCTCTCTTTGTCTTTAACGCCTGCACCACATTTCAGCGCAACAACGAGAAGCGGGAACCAGGCGATGAGCAGCCCCACAACACCATCAATTTTGCCTGAGGCAATAAAAAAGGCGAAGGGGAAAAGCCACAGCAGATTGACGGCAATTGCCAATGATGTCACCGGGACGTGGCTGCCATATTTTCTTGCGAGGATTTGGTAGCCATGGCTGGCATGTGCTTCATAGACCTTTTTACCTGCTACGAGCCTCCTCAATAACGTTGTCGTGGCATCGACGATAAAAACGCCCAGCAGGCATAATTCTGCAATAAAGAAGTGCGAGTCTACTTTCGCAATATGCAGGATCATCAGTCCGATTGTTATCCCAAGAAAACCACTTCCGGCATCACCCATGAAGATTTTCGCGACCGGGAAGTTCCAGACAAGAAAGCCGGCTCCGGCACCAATAAGGGCAAGCGTGAGAGGATAAAGATTGCCTGGTGCGTCTGAATATTGGTTGATAACGATCAATACCGCACTACATGCGGCAAAAGTGATGGCCTGCGAGCTCGCTAAGCCATTAATCCCATCCATAAAATTATATAAGTTAAGCATCCAGACCAGATAAACGCAGCCCAGAATCATACCCACCCAGGATAAGGAAACGTCATAACCAAACAGCGTAATGACAGGGAAAGAACCTAAGAAGTAGATGCCGATTGCTGCCGCCAGGAAATGCATCAACAGACGCCAGCGTGCCGCGATATGGCCGTGATCGTCAAGGAAACCGATGATGGCAACAATCAATCCTGGAATAAATAACCCCAGGAAGCTATCCAGCGTCAGCGCGCGGCTGAAATAAAACCAGACTAACGCCGCCAGGAGCGTCAGAACGATAGCCACCCCCCCCCCTCGTGGGGTTGGTACCGAATGCGAACTTCGCTGGTTTGGACGGTCAATAACGTTATGCTTAATGGCATAACCGCGTAGCCCCCAGGTCAGCGCGCATGATACTAAAAAAGCGAATATCAAAATCCCAAAACTCATCATTATTTATTACCTTCGATATAATATTTCGCCGTTTTTTTCATTGTTTCAAAAAGCGTTATCGGGGGCGTCCAGTTTAAATGTTCCCGGGATTTAGAGGCATCGACTTCCAGATCGCCAAACAGCTGATCGTAAATACCTCGTTTACCAACTGAAGAAAGCAATAACCTGAAGATACCCGTTGGAAATGAGACCAGTTTCGCTTTAATGCCCATTCCTGAGGCAAAGGCATTAATCATATCTTCGGTTGAAGGACGTTCTGCATCGGCCAGTAAATAGAGTTGATTTTTAGATTTCTCATTTACCACGCATTCGCTGATGAAACTGACGACATTATCCAGAGACACCAGCGCTCGCTTGTTCCTGACATTTTTAAAGGGCAACGGTAGGTTTTTAGAAACCAGTTTTAAAAGGCGCTGTATATTACCCGGTGCATTTTCACCACAAATCAACGCCGGGCGAACAATGGTGATCGCCATATCGCTTTCTGCAAATTGATTAAGCAGGCTCTGCTCGGCTTCTCGCTTGGAAATAGCGTAATCAGAAGTGGGTTGTGGTTCCGAGGCCTCAGTAAATGGGATCCCTGAGGTGGCATTACCGTTAACGCCGATTGAGCTTACAAAGATAAAATGTTTAACTCCGCTGGTCGCAGCATCGCTCGCTAATTTCATCGTTGCGTCGTGATTGACACGGCGAAATTCCGCTAAAGCGTCCTGAGCATCATCATTAAGGATATGCGCCCTTCCTGCGGTATGAATGACAGTGTCGCATCCTTGCAGGAGATTTAACCAGTTGGTATTTGCTGAGATATCACCCAGGTTGTAAATGCCCTGTTCAGGGTTCTCCTGCTTGCGCGTTGTTAATATCACCTCGTGTCCTGATGACTTCAACGCCTGGACTAAAGCAGTTCCAAGAAACCCGGTCCCGCCCGTCACCATTACTTTCATTGACATCCCCTATCCGCTCAATCTGATATTTACGCCCGCACGTAGTGCAGATTTGCGTGAGACTGTCTCGTTCACAACTGTTCGTTTAAAATTCAATTGTAAATGCCAGGCACGCTACCGCCCCTGGCTTAACAGCTACCAGTGCACTGAGCGATGTTTGATTAATGATTTTGCTTGTCTGGTTACAGACAAAAACTGGCGTTAATTGTCGTCCTAAACGACCAGAGAAACAAGCACAAATCGCTACAAAGCTGCTGAGATTTGAATCAGATAACCCTATGTAATCATTAAAATTAATAACAAAAAACGGCAGTTATCATTTTGGTTATGTCTCAACACCAAAAATGATAACTGCCGTTTGTTATGGACGCGGAATGAATATCAGTCGTTAGCCAACAGCTTTTCAATCCGGTTTCTGAACTTCGCCCCTTCCTTCAGGTTGCGCAGTCCATAGTTCACAAACGCCTGCATGTATCCCAGCTTCTTACCGCAGTCGTAGCTGTCACCTGTCATCAGCATCGCGTCAACGGACTGTTTTTTCGCCAGTGCTGCAATTGCATCGGTCAACTGGATACGATCCCAGGCGCCTGGCTCAGTTTTTTCCAGCTCCGCCCAGATATCGGCATTCAGGACATAACGGCCAACCGCCATCAGATCCGAATCCAGCGTCTGCGGCTGATCGGGTTTTTCGATGAACTCAACGATGCGGCTCACCTGCCCTTCCGTCTCCAGCGCTTCTTTTGTCTGGATAACGGAGTACTCGGAGAGATCGCCCTTCATGCGTTTCGCCAGCACCTGACTACGGCCCGTTTCATTGAAACGCGCCACCATTGCCGCCAGGTTGTAACGCAGCGGATCGGCTGAAGCGGTATCGATAATGATGTCCGGAAGAACAACGATGAATGGGTTATCACCCACTACCGGACGGGCACACAAAATCGAGTGACCCAGACCCAGCGGCTGTGCCTGACGCACGTTCATAATGGTTACGCCTGGCGGGCAGATTGACTGCACTTCCGCCAGCAGCTGGCGCTTAACGCGCTGCTCAAGCAACGCTTCGAGTTCGTAAGAGGTGTCGAAGTGGTTTTCTACGGCATTCTTAGAAGAATGCGTAACCAGGACGATTTCTTTGATCCCTGCAGCAACAATCTCGTCGACGATGTATTGAATCATCGGTTTGTCGACGATCGGCAGCATCTCTTTAGGGATTGCTTTAGTGGCTGGCAGCATATGCATGCCCAAGCCTGCTACCGGAATGACTGCTTTCAAATTAATCATTATTTCTTCCACCTTAAAATGGTTGACGAATTATAGCTCTTAAACATGTTTTCGCCAGCATGATTTGCCGTAATCCTTTGACAATGTTACGCCTTAGCCCCACAAATTTCTGTAGTTGTAATCTGAATAGATCACACTTCTGTGCCAGGAATAGTCTCAAAAAAGAAAGTTGTCGATTATCTGTGCGGAAGCGCAAAATTCAGCCTTTCCACATTCACTACCTGCTGATCCACCCGGTCAATATCCACCGAACTCTGCCCCTTCTCATTCACCGCTTTAATGTTCGCCAGCGACAGCAAGGTTTCGTCTTTGGCCATAAATTTACCCCGCACATCTTTACGCAGGTCGAAGTTGATCTTCAGCGCGGGGCCAATAGCTGCCTCCTGCATCACGTTGATATTACGTAAGAAAAGATGCTGCGGCTTATTGTGCAGCTCAAGCGTCGCCCGCTTCATCTCCACGTTGGTGATCGCGACAAAGGAGGTCGCATTACCGGATGAAATTTGAATTCCGCGCAGCTTATACGCTAGCTGGCGATTATCGAGGTGAATATTGTTGAGCTTGAAGTTCTGGGGTATGGACAAATAATCGCCTTTAATAACGCCATAGCCGATTAACATTCCGGCACTATTGACCATGTCGACATTATCAATAATGAAATTATCACAGCCATAAATGGCGACCGTTGCGTTGTCTATACCCGCCTTCTTACTGAAATCGGGGGTAATATTTTTGGCCTTTATATTGCGGATAACAAAGTGTTTCCCGTTCTCAACGTGCACCAGTTGGCGACAGTTGCTGCCGGTGATATTTGCCACCACGAAGTTCTTCACGGTTTGCTTTTCCGGGTAGTCGTTATCGTAGGTGCTGCCGGCGAGGCCGATGCCGATGCCCCAGTTGATCTTGCCGTTGGTGCAGTTGATGTTATCGATCACATGATCGGAGATCAGAATATTGCGGTCATTGATGGCAACGTTCCACTCGATCGCATCGCCCTGCAGATGGCTGAATTTGCTGTTGGTGATCCGGGCGCCATCAACCTGATTGTGAAAGCCCTGGCGCAGGATGGCGTAGTTAGCCTGGCTCACGCTGATGTTATCAATCACCAGATTGCGCATCACGCGAGGTTTCTTGCCACCAATGTAAATCTGCGTCACCGGCCCAAACCCGCTCATCGCCAGCCCTTTGATCGCGCAGTCCGAGCCGCGAACGTCGAGCGTGATGTTCTCCGTGCGCCCGCTGCCTTCACCGATCACTTTGCAGCCTTCCTGCAGCACAAAACGCCCACGTCCGTTGCCGGTCAACGCTCCGCGGATCAGCAGCGTTTTACCGTCGGGAATGAAAATGCCCGTATTGATGTTTTCGCAGGTAAGTCCGGCCGGGACAACGACGGTGTCACCGTCCTTAAACGCCTGCTTAAAAGCGGCGATCCAGTCGTTGTTATTGTACTGATTAATGGAGACCGTCTTTCCGCTTGCCGCCCGCGCCATGCGGGACGACAGCAGCGGCGAGGCCGCCAGAACAGACAGAGAAGAGACAAAGGTGCGTCGGGTAATCTTTTTCAGCATACAACCTCGGCGTTACAGCGTTTGCAGCAGGCTCGCTAACTGGCGATTGATTACCTGCTGGTTAAAATCGGTTTCAACTTTTTGTCGGGCATTCTGGAGCACAGGCTCCAGCGCCTGCTGGTCGATGTCGCTGAAGGCAGCCAATCGATCCGCAAGAGCCATCGCGTTATTCTCCGGTACCAGCCAGCCGGAATGATCAGATTTGATCAGCTCCGGGATCCCGCTGTGCAGCGTCGATACCACCGGGATCCCAACGGCCATCGCCTCCATCAGCGCCACCGGAATGCCTTCCATATCGCCATCGGCGCCCGTTACCGAAGGCAGCAGGAACACGTCCGCCTCATCGAGCATGGCCTTGACCTCATGGCTCGGCTTGAAGCCCGGCATCTCGACGACATCGTCCAGCTGATACTGTTCGATAAGCGTGCGCAGACGACGTTCCCACGGGCCAATGCCGAGAATGCGATAGTGGAACGCCACCCCGCGCGCCTTCAGCTGTCGGCAGGCTTCGATGGCCACGTGCAGACCTTTCTTCTCGGTCAGACGGGCTACGGAGATGATCTGCAGCGGTTTTCCCGGCACCTTAATCGGGCGGCGAGTGAAGCGCGTTAAATCCACGCCCATACGCGACACGGCAATTTTCTCCCCCGGACAGCCCATGCTTTTCAGTCGTCCGGCCCACAGGTCGCTGATGGGCAGCATCATGTCGCCGCGGTGGAAAAGCGCCTGATACTCCGGCGTGTAGTGGTTCAGCACCTCGCGGCTGGAAATGTCGATACCGTGGAAGATGGTCGCAATTTTGCCGTCAATTACGCCAAGCTCACGCAGTTTCGCGGCGGTGACCCCCGCCGGGCCAAAGTGGGCGATAAACACGTCGGCACGATACGGCTGCGCCGTTTGCCCGCAGATGGCCGACAGAATTAAATTGCGAGATTCCGATCCATAGCGGGAAACGTTCAGCGCGCGCCACGTCGACGCGCGGTGGATCCCGCGTAACGTCTGGCTGGCCCGGTAGCGTAGCTTGCTCAGCTTCCCGGCCGGTTCGTCCTGCAGCCAGCGGGTCTTCGCCTCCAGCCCATACTGGGCATACGCCGCATGGGTATTTTTGGTGTCGCCCTTTTGCAGGGCAACGATCTCCACGTCATATCCCATATCGATAAACGCGGTAATTTGGTTCAGTACAAAGGTCTCAGAAGACAGCGGAAATTTCAGCAAGAAGAAACCAACCTTCATTTCCCCTCCCGCACGCGGTCAAGTACCGATTTCACCATCCCAATGCCCTTCTCGCGCTCGGCTTTCACCGCCACCGCCAGGCGTTCATTGATCGCAGGCAGTTGACCCAGGGTGTCCCCCACCATTGCACCGAGCGATCCGTCCAGCAGATGACGAATATCCACGGCCATTTCCGGCATACCAAGCTGCTGCATAATCCCGGCGGACTTGTGCTCATAGTTAATGGCGATGGCCGGCGTGCCAAAGTTCATGGAGATAATTGCCGAGTGCAGACGGGTACCCACGGTCAGGTCGCAGGCTGCAAGCAGTTTGCCCATCTCCAGGTCGTTCAGCTCGTCCATCACCACGTGGTAGCGGGACGGGTCGTTCACCAGATTGCGCAGGTTCAGCGCCACCATGCGGTCATCTTTGTTGTAGCTGTCGATGCCGGTACAGGTTGAGAGCGCCAGCACCTGGTAACCGCTGTCCAGCACGCGATTCACCACGTCGGCAAACGCTTTCTCATAGGCTGCCTGGGTGGTGCCAAGACGCTTATCGAACGGGGCGAGTTCACGCAGGGTAATCGCAACGGTCTTCTGTTTCGCCGTCACGTCGAGCCAGTGCTGCACCGCGTAGCTCGGCTGGAAGTTATCGTCCTGGTGATCCACCAGCCAGGCGGTATCCACGCCGTGTTCTACTTTAGAGGTGTCAATTTCGCTACGCTTCATCATGTCGAGGCTGACCGATTCACGCAGGATCAGCGCGTCGCAGTGGCCAAACACATAATTTGCCAGTTGGTTAAATTGCGGATCCTGGAACGGCCCGACGCTGTGGCCGATCATAAACAGCGGCTTTTTCGCCATGAACGTGCACAGCGCATGCTCAAACTGCGGCACGCCGTAAAGATCGACGAAGAACGAGCCGCCGACCTGAATAATGGCGTCATAGCCGGAAAGCAGACGCACGAAGTCCGTAAATCCCTGCGCGATCGCGATGTTGCGCAGCCTGCCGGTGTCGGTGACGCGGGAAAGCAGCACCTGATGCTGGTAGCGACGGCGCAGCACTTTCTTCACGCGCCCCATCACGCCCGCGGCGTTATTGTGCTGTTTCATCTGGCTGTAAAGCGGGTCGCCCATTACCGGGCGGTTCAGTAACCAGGATGAGCTGACCGGATAACGGCTCATCACGTCCACTTCAGTCTCAGGCTTAAGGGTGTTAATTGCATCCAGTAAACCGCGCAGGATGGCGCTGTCGCCACGGTTGCCGCAGGTATGGTTGCCAAGAATTAATAATTTCATAATGGCCTCTTAAAGAACTAGCCTGCGCGAAGCAGCGTTTTCATTTTTTCGTTACGGCAAAACTGGCGCTTCATCTCTACCACCAGCGCGTTGCGCGACAGCACAATCATCACGCCAAACGCCAGCGCGCCTGCGGCAACCTGCACCGCCAGCAGCGCGGCCAGCGGCAGATGCCCGCTGAGGATAATGCCCAGACCGTAGCTCACCGCCAGGGTCGGCAATGAGAGATAGAACGGCAGCCACAGGCTCAGGATGTACTGACGGTAGCTGGAGCCCAGCACCGGTTTGATCATGATGAAGTAGCTCAGAACGGTATTGACGATCTGCACCAGCAGGAAGCCCAGCGTGACGCCGATGGCGCCCGCCATATGCCCGCCGACGATAATCGCCGGAATAAACAAGAAGGTTTTGAACACGTTGAACTTAAAGCTGATATCCACGCGCGCCTTCGCCATCAGCAGAGAACCAATCGGATTGCCCACGGAGCGCAGCAGCCCCACCACGCACAACAGCTGCAGGATCGGGATAATGCCGTTCCACTTCTCGCCAAACACCAGCGGCACGAAGTTGCTGGAAACCACCATCAGCCCCAGCAGCACCGGGAAGTTGATAATCCCCACCACGGAAAGCAGCTTGTAGAAGTTGACGCGCAGCTTCTCGGTGTCGTCCTGAATCTTGGCGAACGCCGGGAACAGCACGCGGGTGATAATGGGGTTCAGCTTCATAGGAGGAACAACCGCAACGTTATAGGCCAGGTTGTAGCCCCCCGCCACGCTCGCGCCCAGGATGCGCGCCAGCACCAGCGTCGAGAGGTTGGTATTCACATAGTTAATAATGCTGTCCGCCGTCAGCCACGCGCCAAAGCGCAGGTTGGACGAGACGGACGCGAGAGAGAAGTGCAGCCCCGGACGATAAATCTTGCGGCCAAAGTAGCCGAACAGCAGCGTACGCACGGCAGAGTTAACCAGGTAACCGAGGATGGCGGTCATCGCCAGCGGCCAGAAATGGGCGCTCACCACGGTAAAGGTAAAGCCCGCCAGCACCGCGCTGGTTTCAATCATGCCGATCTTGTTGAACTCCAGCTCTTTTTGCATCAGAGCGCGGAACTGCTGCCCGTGTGGGATCACCACAAAGGCAAACGACAGCGTGCGCATCAGCGGGGCGAGATCCGGGTTGTGCAGCACGCTGGCGATGGTGTCGCTCAGCAGGAACACCAGCACAAACACGAAAATGCCCAGCCCGACGTTCAGCCAGTAGAGCGTGGTCAGCTCAAGATGGCTGATCTCTTTGCGCTGGATAATCGAGTTGGCGATACCAAAGTCAGACAGCGTGTCGGCCAGCGCGATAATCACCAGCGAGACGGTCAGCAGGCCGAACTGGTGGTTATCGATAATGCGCGCCAGCACCGTCATCTGCACCAGGCCGAGGCCAATGATGACGATGGTCGCCATCGCTGACCACTTGGCGCCGCTGATGGTTTTTTCACGTAAGCTCATCTTAGTACGCCGCTTTGTTCACGAAGCCTTTGAAGATGGTCAGAAAAACAATCTTGATATCGAACCAGAGGCTCCACTCGCGGATGTACTCCAGATCGAATTCGATGCGTTTTTCCATTTTTTCCAGCGTGTCGGTCTCGCCGCGCCAGCCGTTGATCTGCGCCCAGCCGGTGATGCCCGGTTTCACCTTATGGCGCAGCATGTAGCCTTCAATCAGCGAACGGTACTGCTCGTTATGCGCCACCGCGTGCGGACGCGGGCCAACAATCGACATGCCGCCGGTAAAGACGTTGATGAACTGCGGCAGCTCGTCAAGCGAAGTGCGGCGCAGGAAGTTCCCCACGCGGGTGACGCGCGGATCGTTCTGCGTCGCCTGGGTCACTACCTTGTCGTTCTCCATCACCTTCATGGAGCGGAATTTCCACACCATGATTGGCTTACCGTCCATGCCGTAGCGGGTCTGACGGAAGATAACCGGGCCGGGAGAGCTCAACTTCACCGCCAGAGCGATGCAGCACAGCACCGGGGAAATGAGCAGTAAAATCAGGGAAGAGAGTACGATATCTTCCACGCGCTTGAGCACGCGGTTGATACCCGACAGCGGCGTGTCGTACAGCGGTACCACCGGTACGCCGTTCACCTCTTCAATGCGGGAATGCAGAATATTGAAGGTAAACACGTCCGGGATCAGGATCACCGAACAGGTGGTGTCCGCCAGCTCGCGCATCAGCTGCTTGATGCGGGTTTCGTCTTTCATCTGCATGGCGATATAGACGTTATGAATTTTTCCGGCCTTCGCGTCTTCAATAAGCTGCGCGTAATTGCCCGCCCAGTCCGCAGGCACGCCGCCCGGCTTCGCGTCGTGGTAAATCCCCACCACTTCAAACCCTAACCACGGCTCTTTGCGGAAGCTGTCGAGCAGCACTCTCCCGACCGGTAAATCACCCGCCACGGCGACGAAACGACGGTTATAGCCGCGGTTACGCAGCCAGCCCGCGCCAAAGCGGATCAGGGAACGGCACACCACCATGCCGACGCTGGTTAACAGGTACCAGCAGAGATAGGTCACAAAGCGGTTGTCAAAATCATGGCTGAACGCCACCAGACCGGCGCTGAAGATCAGGCTCAGAGTCCAGTTCTGCAGCAGCAGCATCAGTTCGGTGGTCATTTTCACGCCGCGCCACGAGCGGTAGAAATCGGTCATTCCGCCGATCATCTGAAACACAACCAGCGCAATCAGGGCCATCAGAAGATGCATATATAAGAACGGCAGCCCGCTGATCCGACACACCGCCCACAATCCACCGACCATGATGGTGATATCAGAAAAACGCTGCACCATAGAGATTAACGATGCATTCGTTCTCGCTCGTTCGCGTTTTTTTAGATTCGTCATCGTTGTTCCTGTATTCGGTTCCCCCTCCCGCCGGGAGGGGCAATTGTTACTGATTCAACAGCGCCAGAATGTCCTTCGTTCGGGCTTCCATCAGCGCCGTATCAGCGCGGGATTCCACGTTCAGACGCACCACCGGCTCGGTGTTGGACGAACGCAGGTTAAAGCGCCACTGCGGGAACGCCATGCTGATGCCGTCCGTACGGTCAATCTCCAGCGCGTGAATGGCAAAGTGCTGTTCAACGCGGGCAATCGCCTCGGCCGGCTGCGCCAGCTTGCTGTTGATCTCCCCGCTCGCCGGGAAGGCCGCCATACGGTCGCGCACCAGCTCGCCCAGGCTCTGCCCCTTCAGGCACAGCAGCTCGGTCACCAGCAGCCACGGGATCATCCCGCTGTCGCAGTAGGCAAAATCACGGAAATAGTGGTGCGCGCTCATCTCGCCGCCGTAGATGGCGTCTTCTTCGCGCATGCGCTCTTTGATGAAGGCATGGCCGGTTTTAGACATCACCGGCTCGCCGCCCGCGGCCTTCACCACGTCGACGGTGTTCCAGGAAAGACGCGGATCGTGAATGATCTTCGCGCCCGGATTTTTCTCGAGGAACGCTTCCGCCAGCAGGCCAACGATGTAGTAGCCTTCGATAAACTGCCCTTTCTCGTCGAACAGGAAGCAGCGGTCGAAGTCGCCGTCGAAGGCGATGCCCATATCGGCACCGTGCTTAATCACCGCGTTACGGGTGTCGTCGCGGCACTCCGGCAGCAGCGGGTTAGGAATACCGTTCGGGAAGTTACCGTCCGGCGTGTTGTGTACCTTGACGAAGGTCACCGGCACGTTCAGCGCCTTAAAGCGGGCTTCCAGCGCATCGACAACCGGGCCTGCCGCGCCGTTACCAGAGTTGATGACCAGCTTCAGCGGCTTGAGGTTCGCCACGTTGATGTAGCCCAGCAGGTGGTCGATGTACTCTTTCTGCAGGTTAATCTGCTTGTAGCTGCCGCGCTTCGCGTCGTTCACCGGCGGGAAGTCGTTGGCTTCCGCGAGGCGCTGCACGTCGCGCAGACCGGTGTCGCCGCTAATCGGGCGCGCGCCCTTGCGCACCAGCTTCATGCCGTTGTAGTCCATCGGGTTGTGGCTGGCCGTCACTTCGATACCGCCGTCCACGCCGAGGTGGAAGGTGGCAAAATAGATCTCTTCGGTACCGGACAGGCCGATGTCCAGCACGTCCACGCCCGCGTCCTGCAGCCCTTTTGCCAGCGCCAGCTTCAGGGATTCACTGGTCAGACGCACGTCGCCGCCCAGCACGATGGTCTTAGGTTTTAAATATTCGCCGTACGCGCGGCCGATGCGCCACGCGATGTCTTCATTCAGCTCTTCGCCCAGCTTGCCGCGAATATCGTAGGCTTTAAAACAGGTTAATTTTTCCATGATGACCCCTTTTTCAGGCAACAGTTGGCCCTGACCACTTAATGGCCAAATTTATTTTTGTCATTCGTAGGCCCGGCAGGCGCAGCGCCGCCGGGCATGATGCGGCGTGCTACACGCGGCCGTAGCGATCCTGGAAGCGCACAATATCGTCCTCTTCCAGATACGAGCCGGAGCGCACCTCAATTAAGTCGAGAGGAATTTTCCCCGGGTTTTCCAGACAGTGCGTGGCGCCCAGCGGAATATAAATGGACTCGTTTTCACCCAGCAGCTTCACTTCGCCGTCGATGGTGACTTTGGCCGTACCCGCCACCACCACCCAGTGTTCAGCGCGGTGATGGTGCATCTGCACCGACAGCCCCTCGCCCGGCTTCACGGTGATGCGCTTCACCTGATAGCGGTCGCCCGCGTCGATGGAGTCATATTTGCCCCACGGACGGTACACTTCACGGTGAATGTGGTGTTCGTGACGGCCATCGGCCTTAATCTTCTCAACCACTTTTTTAACGTCCTGCACGGCGTTACGGTCGGCAATCAGCACCGCGTCTTTGGTCTGGACAACCACCAGATCCTTCACCCCGACGGTAGTGACGAGGCCAGACTCGGCGTAAACGTAGCTGTTCTCGGTTTTGTGGCTAATCACATCGCCGTGATGGACGTTACCCTCCGGGGTATGGGCGCTGATCTCCCACAGGGAGGACCAGGAGCCCACATCGCTCCAGCCTGCATCCATCGGTACCACCACCGCGTCAGCCGTGCGTTCCATCACGGCGTAGTCGATAGACTCTTCCGGGCAGGCGAGGAACGCCTCTTCATCCACGCGGATAAAGTCGAGATCCGGGTCCACCACCGCCATCGCTTTTTCGCAGGCGTTCAGAATATCCGGGCGGTATTTGCGCAGCTCTTCGAGATAGCGTCCGACGCGGAACAGGAACATCCCGCTGTTCCAGTAATATTCACCGCTGGCGACATAGGCCTGCGCGGTTTCGAGATTCGGTTTTTCGACAAACTGCGCCACGTCAAACGCTACGCTGTCGCCCTCACCCGGCGTTACGCTGCCGCGACGGATGTAACCGTAGCCGGTTTCCGGCAGATCCGGCACAATGCCGAAGGTCACCAGCTTGCCGCTCTCGGCGTAAGGGATCGCGGCACGCACCGCGTCGCGGAATGCGTCTTCCTGCTGGATAACGTGATCTGCCGCCAGGACCAGCATCAGCGGGTCACAGTCAGGGCTGCTGCGTTTTGCCGCCAGCGCCGCCAGGGCGATCGCGGGCGCGGTATTACGTCCGGCAGGCTCCAGGATGATGTTTTCCGTGAGCTTGTTCAGCTGGCGCAGCTGCTCGGCAACGATAAAGCGGTGCTGTTCGTTACAAATCACCACCGGGCTTTCACACTCCACGCCGTGCAGACGGTTTACCGTCGTCTGCAGCATGGTGAGATCCCCTTTCAGGCAGAGGAACTGTTTTGGATAGAGCACGCGGGACAGCGGCCACAACCGGCTACCAGAGCCACCAGCCATCACAACCGGATACAAAGTGGTTTGACTCATGATTTATCCCCGTATATCTGCAATAAATTGGCTCAGCACGTTCTCTTTCTCGAGCGTGCGTTCGGCATATTCACGTGCCACCGTGTTCACTTTTGGCATGGCGAGTGCCTGTTCAATGCCGGTGACCAGCGCGGGAACGGATTCCGGCTCCACGCACACGGCTATCCCCGGATAGCTGCCGCACAGCTGGCCTAATTCAGTTTCGGCTTCGGCCGTAATCACCGCGTTACCGCCCACTGCCAGAATGTTGGTCAGCTTGGACGGCAGCACCGCATCCGCCGCGCCGCGTTTTTGCACGACCAGATGGCAATCCGCCATTTTCAGCAGCGCGGGCAGCGCGTCGTACGATTGCAGCGGGAAAAACTTCACGTTGGTCAGGCCGCGTTCACTGGCCATCTTTTCCAGCCGCGCTTTTCCCCCGCCCTGTCCGACAATCACAAACGTCCACGGCTGTTCGATCAGCAGCTGGGCCGCTTCAATAACGCTCTCCAGCCCCTGCTTTTCGCCGATGTTGCCTGAGTAAAGAATGATTTTTTGGTCTTCAGGCAAGCCGAGCCGGGCGCGCAGCGCCTGAGCCTCTTGCTCCGTCACGTCGCGAAAACGCGCCACTTCGGACCAGTTCGGGAAGAAGATCACCTTCTCCGCCGGGACGCCCTTCTCCTGCGCCTTATTCATCATCGAGCGAGAGATCGTCGAAACGTAATCCACGTTGTGTAAGCCACTGCGCTCAAAGGCGCTGGCGAGCTTCGCCACCTTGCCGCCCTTGCCTTTCCCGGCCATACCCAGACCGAGCATGGCGTCCACTTCATAATCCTGAATGTGCAGCAGGGTGCGCGCGCCGGAGAGTTTTCCCAGCAGGCGCATGCCCGGCGTGCAGAACAGCGTCGGCACCACGCCGATAATGCGATCCGGCTTCCAGCGACGCTGCGCCATCAGCGGGAAGAAACTGCTGAGGGCAAAGCTGCCCAGATGAATTAAACGTTTCAGCGTCGAGGGCTGTTTCGGCACGTAGAGCGGGCAGCGCCAGACGGTCGCGGCACCCTCTTCGCGGCGATAGCGCCAGCTGGAATAGCGTTCGCCTACCTTCCACTCCGGGTAGTACGGCGGGGCAGTAATCACCCGCACGTCATGTCCCTGGCTCGCCATCCACTCCACCATCTCGCCGGTGTATTTCCCGATACCGGTTAATTCCGGCGAGTAGTTAATTCCGTAGACGAGGATTTTCATAGTCCTGGCACCTCGGCCTGACGTTCCGCGAGGAAGTACGCCCGACTGTTGTCATGGACGTTGTCGCTTGCCAGCAGCGCCTCTGGCGCTAACCAGCGGTAATCGTCATGCTGAGAATCAGGCAGACGCAGGTCTGCCTCACTCACCTTCAGGCGGAACCCCAGCACGATGTAGTGCGTGGAGAACCCGGTGCCCGAAAAGTTATCGTCATAGAAGTGCTGCCAGACCCCGTAAAACTGGCCCGCTGCCATCGGCAACTGCAGGCCCAGTTCCGCCAGAGTGAGACGCTCAAACGCATCAACCAACGTCTCATCCTTCTGCACGCGCCCGCCGGGCACGAACCAGAAGCCCTGTGCAGGACGATTGGTTCGTTTTCCCAGCAAGAACTCGCCGCGTTCGTTCTCCACGATCAAATCAATCGAGATGAGCGGAGTGGAACGCACTACCGTGGCAAAATCTTCCTGACTTAAAAACATCATTACCCCCGGAAGCGGTGCTGGTTTTCCAGGAACCACTGGTAGGTGCTGGCCAGCCCCTGCTCCAGTGAGACCTCGTGATACCAGCCCAGCTGATGCAGACGGGTCACGTCCAGCAGCTTGCGCGGCGTGCCGTCCGGTTTGGTCGCGTCAAACACCACGCGGCCCTTGTAGCCCACCACCTGCGCGATGGTCTGCGCCAGCTCGCGGATGGTGCAGTCCACGCCGGTACCCACGTTAATGTGCGACAGCATCGGCTCGGTGTTTTCCTGCCACACCTCGCGATCCAGTTCCATCACGTGAATGCTGGCAGCCGCCATGTCGTCCACGTGCAGGAACTCGCGCATTGGTGTTCCGCTGCCCCACACCACCACGTCCGGGGCGTTTTCGGCAGTCGCCTCGTGGAAGCGACGCAGCAGCGCCGGGATCACGTGCGAGTTGCTCGGGTGGAAGTTGTCGTGCGGTCCGTACAGGTTGGTCGGCATCACCGAGCGATAGTCGCGGTTATACTGACGGTTGTAGGATTCACACAGCTTGATCCCGGCAATTTTGGCAATCGCATACGGCTCGTTAGTGGCTTCAAGCGTGCCCTGCAACAGTTCGCTCTCGGCAATCGGCTGCTTCGCCATCTTCGGGTAGATACAGGATGAACCGAGGAACAGCAGCTTGTTCACGTTGTGCAGATGCGCCGCGTGAATGATGTTGCTCTCGATCATCATGTTCTCGTAGATGAAATCCGCCGGGTAGGTGTTATTAGCGACAATGCCGCCCACCTTCGCCGCCGCCAGATACACCTGGTCAATGCGTTCGTTGGCAAAGAAGTCCTGTACCGCACGGCTGTCGAGCAGGTTCAGCTCGTCACGGGTGCGGACAATCACCTCTACGTCACCGCGCTGTTCCAGCTGGCGGACAATCGCGGAACCCACCATTCCGCGATGACCGGCGACAAAAATACGTTGTTTTGTCATTCTCAGGACTCCAGCGCGATGGCAACCTCGTAGCCATGAGACTTGAGCAGGGAGTGTTTTTTCGCTGCTTCAAGATCTTTGGCCACCATCTCGGAAACCATCTCCTGCAGAGTGGTTTCTGGTTTCCAGCCCAGCTTCTCGTGCGCTTTGGTTGGGTCACCCAGCAGGGTTTCTACTTCAGCAGGACGGAAGTAGCGCGGATCAACCTGGACAATCACGTCGCCTGGCTTCACGCCCGGCGCGTCGTGGCCGGTCACGGATACAACGATACCCTTCTCTTCCACGCCGGTGCCTTCGAAGCGCAGCTTGATGCCCAGCTGTGCCGCAGCCATTTCAACGAACTGACGCACGGAGTACTGCACGCCGGTCGCGATCACGAAGTCTTCTGGCTGTTCCTGCTGCAGCATCATCCACTGCATTTTCACGTAGTCTTTGGCATGGCCCCAGTCACGCAGGGAGTCCATGTTGCCGAGGTGCAGGCAAGATTCCAGACCCTGAGCAATATTGGCGATCGCGCGGGTGATTTTACGGGTCACGAAGGTTTCGCCGCGGCGCGGGGATTCGTGGTTGAACAGAATGCCGTTACAGGCGTACATACCGTAGGATTCACGGTAGTTCACGGTGATCCAGTAGGCGTACAGTTTTGCTACCGCATACGGAGAGCGCGGGTAGAACGGCGTGGTCTCTTTCTGTGGAATTTCCTGCACCAGGCCGTACAGCTCGGAGGTAGATGCCTGGTAGAAGCGAGTTTTCTTCTCAAGACCGAGGAAGCGAATCGCCTCCAGCAGACGCAGGGTACCCATGGCGTCAACGTCAGCGGTGTATTCCGGGGACTCGAAGGAGACCGCAACGTGGCTCATCGCCCCCAGGTTGTACACTTCATCCGGCTGTACTTCCTGCAAGATACGGGTCAGGTTGGAGGTATCGGTCAGGTCGCCGTAGTGCAGGTGGAATTTCGGGTTCGCCGCGTGAGGATCCTGATAGATGTGATCCACACGTTCGGTGTTGAAAGAAGACGCACGACGCTTAATACCGTGCACTTCATACCCTTTCTCCAGCAGCAGTTCTGCCAGGTAAGAACCATCCTGCCCGGTAACGCCGGTGATGAGAGCGACTTTAGACATGTTTATATTCCTCTACTTATGAATTTAATCAGTTTCAACGCGTTCGCGTATCACCACTGCGGGGTTGCCACGGCAAACTTTATTTGCCGGTAGCGATTTAAAAACGCTGCTGCGGGCACCGACTACCGTGCCATCGCCAACAGAAATACCTGGTGCAACAAAAACATCCGTTGCCAGCCAGCACTTTTCACCGATCACAATAGGCGAAGCGGTAATATCAAAATGCGGGCTCATAAAGTCGTGGCTGCCGGTGCACAAATAACACTTCTGTGAAACCACCGAATTTGCGCCAATCGTAATCTCGCCCAGGGTATATAACACCGCGTCATCCCCTACCCAGGCGTAATCCCCGAGGGTTAATTTCCAGGGGTAGGTAATCTTCACCGAAGGTCGAATAACTACGTTTTTTCCGATTTTTGCGCCAAACAGGCGCAATAAAAAGGCTCGCCAGCGGTACAGTATTTGCGGCGACCAGGCAAATAAGGTTGCCTGAACCGCCCACCACAGCTGTACCTTAATACCGTTCCCGCCCCGAAAACCTTTCGGCACGGAGAAACCTTTTAAATCCTGCATTGCGTTTCCTTATATTCAGGCTTTGTTATATAAGGTTTTCGTTTTACCTGTCGTACGCAGGCGTAATAAATAAGACAATTCCGCCCAGAATCCCGGCACGCGTAATATTTGTCGCTGCACCTTTTTTGCATCCTGGCATAATTCCAGATTATTAGACGTTGACACGCCGCCCATCGAAAATTCAGACACCAGCCCTTTAAGTCGACGGAACGGGTAACCTGATTTATACAGGCTGGCGGCCAGCGCATAATCGGATGACACCTTGTACTGCAAATCGTAAGGCTGTTTTTTAAGACCGTTTACCGGGAAGAAAATGGCCTGATGGCTGGCCGGCAGGCTATGGTAGATATACCAGCCTGGCTTGGCGCTGCGGCAGACTTTATGCCCGTCGCCAAAATCGAGCAGCGCATCGCCAATATACATGGCATCCTCTTTCTGGCGCGCCAGCTGACGAGCAAACAGCGCCACGTCGTCGTGGAAAATATCGCCCGAGTTGAGGAAGATGGCATAACGGCCCTGAGCCATAGTAATGCCCTTGTTCATCGCATCGTAGATGCCTTTATCTTTCTCGCTGATGTAGCGTAAGTTGAACTCACCGTTGAGTTTTTCCAGAAACTCCGCCGTGCCATCGTTCGAGCCGCCGTCGACCACGATCCACTCAAAGGTGAGGCTTGGATCGCGCGCCAGGTTGCGCAGCGAGCGCCAGGTTTTTACCACCCCTTCGTAATTACGAAAAGCGACAGTAATGACGCTAAGAAACATAAATCACCTCATTTCGTCATACGTTCGTAATATTAAGCGCCTTACGCAAAATAAACGGACAGACAATCAAGAAAGCATATTCCGGGCTAAATATTGACCCGGTAAAAAACAGCGACACCGGCGTAAAAAGATAAAGCTGCACGCGAAAGTTCTGGTTATCACCAAACGCGTTGATCATCATTTTGAAAACTTTAAACAGATACCACAGCGTCAACAGCACGGCGAACCATGAAAAATAAATAATTAACAGATACAGACCATTGTCTATGGTTTTACCGACATCCGCACCGTTAAAGATTCCGAATGATGCAACATATTCGTAAAGTGAGCCGAATCTTACTACACCATCGATGTGGGTTAAGGAATAACCCACCATCACCAGCGGACCAATGATGCGATAATAGGACGATGACCCTTCCGTTCCCAAATCACCCAGACGTTCTGAAATGTACGGAAACGCGAATATGACGCCCACTAAAAATACCGTCAGAGAGATTATCGCCAGCGGCAGCTTTTTCTTAATCGCATCTTTGTTCAGGTACTGGAACGCCCACTCCAGCAGGTAAAACAGGATAAATGTCATTACCCCTGAGAACGATCCAGACAGAACGATTCCTGCAAGAATCATAGCATCGGTCTTAGGCGTTTTGATACCAAACTGTTTGATGCTGAGCCAAATTGAGATTAACGCCAGAGCGAAAAACGCCGGTTCAAAATAGAGCGCCGTTGTACGCTTACCACCAAACTTAATGAAGTTCAGTACATAGCTGTTACTGTAAATGAGATATTTCGAAATTATCTCCATCAGGCTGCTGCCACCGGTCAAAATAATCTGCGTCATTTCCAGTGCGGCAAGCACAACAATTAACGCAACGGCAATATAAAAGAACCTGAGGATTTTCCGATAATTGTGCGGTGAAATAGTTTTGAAGCGAATACTCCAGACCATGCCAATAATAATAACGATATAAACAAACAGCATGGTTGAAGTGACGTATTTACTGGCATCCAGCGACTGGCCAAAGATGTAGTTAAACAGCGTCAGGCCCGTGCCCAGCCCCAGGGCAATCATCAGCTTCTTCAGGTTGATTTTATCGACATACAGCAGAAGCAGAACGGGCAAAAAAGTTACGATGGTTATCGGGAAGCTTTCGCCGAGCTGGGCAATTTTAACGTTAACCAGCAGGTAGATCAGCGGCAGCAGCAGATAACTACAGATTCTGATAGAACGAGACATACTCCTCCAGCATCTGTTGTCCACTGTAGGCCTTGCGGCTGCGGTTGCGGAACGATTCCAGGTCAGTGCCAAAAACGGCCTCGGCGATCTGCGCCTTCGGCAGCTGCACCAGAGGCAGGACCTCGTGCCCGGCGAAGGTTTTTCCGCCAGATTTTTCCAGCACTTCGCGCGCTGCATCGCTGTGGGTGGCAATCACCGGCACGCCGATGGAGAGCGCCTCGCAGAGGATCAGCGGGTAATTATCCACGCGGGAGCTGAACACCAGCGCGTCCATACCATTCAGGGCGCTCATCAGCTTGCGCTTGTCGGTTTCAAACCCGTGATTCACCACGTTAGCGCCTTCGAACGGCGAGAATTTACCAAAGGTATGCAGTTCAATTTTGTCGCCGAGCGCCATCATGTCGCGCACCAGCTGCTGGTTGGTTTTGCCGTCGTAGCGCAGATCGTGCGCAACGATGGCAATTTTCGGTTTGCCCGCGGTTTCCGCCACCGGCGTCAGCTCGGCCAGGATGGCTTCCGTCGCCACGTCGATACCGTTGTTGATAATCTGACAGCGCCCTGCCCCATACAGGCTGTTGAAGGCGTCGGCCACGTGCTGGCTCGGGGAGATAAACGTGCAGCCGAGCGAAAGCATGTCGCGGAACAACTGACGCTTTCCGTCTACCAGCTGATGCGCGCGATCCACCTTCACCGGCGGATAGTTGCTCAACGTCGGGCATTTCTGGCAGCTATCTTTCCAGCCTTCGCAGCCGTCGGTAAACGCGCAGCGTCCGGTTACGCTCCAGTGATCGTGCAGCGTCCAGACGAAGCGGGTGTCGGGCTTGTGGGCCTGCACCTTCTGACAAAACGCCACCACCTCTTCCAGATTCAGCCAGTAGCTGTGCAGCACGTGAAAATGCAGCACAACCGGGCCGCTGGTGCGGGTCACGGTGCGATAAAGACTGTTCAGGTTGCCAAACAGATCGCGGTTAAACAGGCGGAACAGCGCAATGTTGGCAACAGAGGTCAGACGCGGCGTGTGCTTGTGCACCTGCGGGAAGTTATCATGGCTGACGCTTTTCTTGCCGCCTTTGCCGTAGCCGTAAATAAACCGGGACTGAAGTCCTTTTTGCAAGGCACGCTGGTGCAGATCCAGCGCCACGCCTGCCGCTCCGCCTTCTGCGAGGCGTACGTTAAATTGCAGAATGTTCATTTAATCACCTTCACGCGGGCTTTCTCTCCCACCACCAGCGCGTTATCCGGAATGCTGTCCAGCACCACGCTGCCCGCCCCGATCGTCACGTTGTTACCAATCGTAATGTCGCCAATCATCACCACGTTCGCCCCCAGCTCGACGTTATTACCGATCACCGGGCAGGCCAGGCTGTCCGGCCCGCGGTTGCCGATCGTCACCCCGTGGCGAATGGTGAAATCATCGCCCGCAACCACGAACTTGTTAATGACGACCGCATAGCCGTGGTGGATGGTAAAGCGGCGGCCAATGGTGGCAGCGGCCTGGATTTCATAGCCAAAAAAGCATTCGGTGATGATGCGGTACAGCACCAGAATCGGTGCCGCCCAGATATTGTTCAGTACGTTTTTCTTGCGCCACACCGAGCAAAAGTGCGCGATGCGGTACGCCAGAACCATGCAGCACGGGCGCAGGCTCCAGCTGTTTGCGCGGCAATCTTCCAGAAACATTATTTCCCCCGAAGCCCGTCAGCCAGGCGCTTGCCGTTACGCACCGACAGCAGCGTCAGCAGCGTGCGCCAGTTCATGCGCTTATTGCGGATCTGATACAGGGTAAAGAGCTGATACTTGCGGCTGGCACGGTCAAACTTGTCCTTGTGCTTGCGGTAAAAATGGAAATAGCCTGAAAACTTCTTCGGTGAGGAGGTGATCTGCATCTCCCCGTGGTTGATGTGCAGGATCTGCGTGGCCTCTTCCACTTTCCACGGCTCGCCGTACTCCACCACCATCCGCAAGAAGATGTCGTAATCCTGCGCGGCCTTCAGTTCGGTATCGAACAGGCACTCCTTAAAGCGCCACGCCCAGGTAAAGACCTGATTACCGATAATGTTGCGCTTGTAGAACAGGCGACGGGAGTACGGTGATTTCGGGTACAGCGGCAGGCTCGCGGGCTGCGAGTAAACCTCGCCCTGGCAGACATAGTCGTTGGCATACAGAAAAGCGTGCGTGACCAGCTGCTCTTTATGCGAAAGGAAGACGGACAGGCGGTTCGGCGTCCATTCGTCGTCATCGTCGATGCCGGTCAGATACTGCCCTTTGGCCTGCATAATCGCCTGATTACGCACCGCGCACGCCCCGGAGTTAATCGGGTTATGGGTATACATCACGCGCGGATCGTTGAGTTCGGTGACAAATTTTTGCAGCTGTTCATACGAGGAAGAACAGTCATCCACGATGATCAGTTCCCAGTTATCGTAATCCTGACGTAAGACCGACTTAATAGCGCGGATCGCCAGCTGCTGACGGTTCCATGTCGGCATATAGATAGAAACTAAAGGGCGTTGTGTGGTCATCTTTTCCTCCTACCCCTCACCCCGGCCCTCTCCCCTGAGGGGAGAGGGTGAAAGGCGGCACCGGACAGTTCCCTCTCCCCTCTGGGGAGAGGGTTAGGGTGAGGGGGGGTGTTTTGTTATTTGCTGTCAGACTTGTATTCGTACTCGTAATAACCGTAATCCTGGTACCCGGTCGCACGACGGAAGATGGAGTTCAGGATGACCCCTTTCACCTCAATGCCGTTCTGCTCGAAGCGGCTCAGGCTGGTTTCCACTTCCTTCAGGGTATTCACCGCATAGCGCGCCACCATCAGCGTGGTACCCGCATGACGGCCAACCACGGCGGCATCGGTCACGGCCAGAATTGGCGGCGTATCGATCAGCACCAGGTCATAGTTTTTGCTCGCCCACTCAATCAGCTGGGTGAAGCGTTCGCTCATCAGCAGTTCAGACGGGTTCGGTGGCACCTGACCACGCGGGATCAGGTCGAATCTCGGAATCGAGGTCGGCTTGGCGCTCTGGCTAATCTCTCCCTGACCCAGCAGGATTTCCGACAGACCGTTCACGTTGTTGGTGCCCAGCAGTTCGTGGGTATAACCCTTACGCATATCACAGTCGATCAGCAGCACGCGCTTGTTGGTCTGGCTCACCACGGCCGCCAGGTTGGCACAGACAAAGGTCTTACCGATTGACGGGCTGACGCCGGTTAACATCAGGACGTTGTTTTTAGCCTGCATCATGGCGAAGTGCAGACTGGTACGCAGGCTGCGGATCGCTTCAATCGCCAGGTCGGTTGGGTTACCCACGGCCAGCAGCTGGCTCTGTTTGTAACGCTTAACGCCCTTGATGGTCTTGACGCTGTCACGGGATTTTTGCCACTCAGACAGCGGAATGCTGGCATAGACGTTGATACCACTCTCTTCCAGCACCTGCGGGCTTTCGATGCCGCGGTTGAACAGCGAGCGCAGCAGGACGCCAACGATAGAGAGCATCAGGCCAAGAATAATGCTGCCGAGAATAATCAGCGCTTTCTTCGGCTTCAGCACGCCAGGCTGGGTAATGGCCGGGTCGACGATACGCACGTCACCCACGGTGCTGGCCTCGGTTATTTTCAGCTCCTGCTGTTTGTTCAGCAGCTGCATGTAAACCTGCTGTCCGGATTCCACGTCGCGGGTCAGACGGACGATCTCCTGCTGCGTTTTCGGCATCGCGGTCACGCGGTCGTTCAGCTTCGCCTTCTCCTCTTCGAGAGTGCGGCGCTTCTCCAGCAGCGTGCGGTAGGCCGGGTGGCGTTTGGTGTAAAGCTTGGAAATCTCCGCCTCTTTGAAGGTCAACTCGTTGAGCTGCGCATCAATATTCACCATCGAGTCGAGAACCGATTTCGCCTCCAGCGGCAGGTCGACGGAGTCTTTATCCTGACGGTAGGCGTTCAGCTTGTTCTCGGCATCATCCAGACGGGCACGCACTTCCGGGAGCTGTTTAGCGAGGAACGCCAGGCTTTTCGCCGCTTCCGCCGACTTGCGCTCGACGTTCTGCTCAAGGTAGTTGCGGGTTATGCTGTTCAGGATGTCGCGAATTTGATCCTTATCTTCACCGGTAAAGGTCATGCTCAGCACGCCGGTGTCCTTACCGTTTTCGGTGACGGTCAGGTTGTTCTGCAGATTGTTGATCATCCCCAGCGTGGAGAATTTGGTGACGGTGAATTCACCGCCCTCTTGGGCGTGGATCGCGCTAACCATCATGCTAACGCCGTCTTTGTTCAGCATCTGCCCCACTTCGCCGCGTGCGCTAAAGCCCGCATCGCTGGTCAGCTGATACTGTTTCGGGCCCAGCACCGTCAGGGTAAAGGTTTGATCCCCCGCCCCTTTCGGCAGCACAAAGTCAGTGACTTTTACGGTGTCATTGTTGCGCCCCATCAGACGGTCCCAGCCGGCACCGAAGATCGGGAACGTATTTTTGGTGACGGAGATGTCGAGTCCGAGGTCGTGAACCGTTTTACCCAGCACCAGACGCGACTGGATCAGCTGAATTTCAGCGTCGGATGCTGGCGGTTTGTTCGCCAGCGCGGAGCCGATATCCTGCACCAGAGAGTTGCCGGTATTCTGCTCGATCTGCACCAGCGCGTCGGCGCTGTAGATAGGTGTGGCGAACAGCGTATACACGACGGCCGCTGCGGCAAACACGGCAGTAATGCCAAGCACCCACCACTTTGCCTCGATAACCGTGCCGACCAGGCGACCAATATCAATTTCATCACTGCCCGAAGTCGGGGCGGCAGAAGGTCTTGTTTTTTCTGTCATTGTTATCCCTGCTGAGCTTTCAGTGCCTGCGCCCACTGTTGGGCAGACTGGTCAAGTAAGGTGTAAACCGCCTCGAAGGCTTCATGGCTCTTGCGATACGGATCGGGGATTTCGCGTTCGTTGTCCCAGTGACCAAACAGCATCACCTTGCCGCGCATCTCCGGAGCGATATCGCATAGCGCATGAATATGTCGTTTTTCCATTGCCAGAATCAGGTCATACTCCCGGCACATGCGGCCGGTGACCTGGCGGGCGATATGCCCGTCAAGAGAGAGGTTGTGATCGCGGGCCACGCTCGTGGCGCGCTCGTCGGCACCTTTTCCCACCAGCGCGCCCAGCCCTGCGGACTCGACCGTTAACTCGGGCTGGTACTGTTTCAACAGCCGTTCAGCCGTGGGGGAACGGCAAATGTTCCCCACGCATACCACCAGAATTTTGTTAAACATCGCGGATTACCAGGTATGAATGTCGCGCGCCGTATCCGTCATGTAGCGAACGCCACTGATGGTTGGCAGCAACTGGTTGATCAGACGGTTCCAGCGGGCAACCGGCGCGGTGGTGACGTAAACCACATCGTATGGCTGGAGACGGAACTCCGTCGCCATCACCAGAGACGTCGCATCGGACATATCCAGCTGGTAGATGTTGGCAATCTTGCCCTTCGCACTGCCTTCACCTTTCAGCGGACGGATGACGAAGATACCGGTCGCGTTAGAGGTGGTCAGATCGATACCTTCAGCATTGCCCAGCGCTTCGGTCAGGGTCATGCCGCTGAAGTCCATTTTGAGGGTGCTCTGTTTCTTCACTTCACCCATCACGAAGACTTTCAGATCGTCGTTGCGCGGTACGTAGAGAATATCGCCTGGATAGAGCAGGCGGTTCTGGGTCAGGTCGCCGTTTTGCATCAGCGCCTGCAGCGAAATGCGCTGCTCTTTGCCGTTGTGGGTCAGCACCACGTTGCGCCAGTCGGCGCCGTCGGTTAAGCCGCCCGCGGCGTTAATGGCGTCCAGAACGGTGAGCGGAACGTTGGTGATGGCCTGCTGGCCGGATTTGTTCACCTGACCGGAGATATAGGCTTTTTGCGAGCGGAATGCGGCGATATTAACGTCCACCTGCGGGTCGGCGATGTACTGCGCTAAGCGGCCGGTAATATCACTACGGATCTCGGCAAGCGTTTTCCCGGCGACATGTACTTTACCAATGTACGGATAGAACATGGTGCCATCTGACTGTACCCAGTTCCCGGTGTCGCTTGAGCTACGGTACTGGCCCGCTGGCGTGGTCAGTTCAGGGTGGTCCCAGACGGTCACGTTGATCACGTCGCCCGGCCCCACGCGATACTGATAGGAGGCAATTTCCTGGTCCAGAGACATATTCGGCTGGGCAACATTCGGACGTGGACGTAATTGTTCGACCAGACGTGGCGTAAGTGGATAAACATTCACCATTTTGTCGAGATCAAAATCGGCATCCTGTTGCTTGATCACATCCTTACCCATTGTTGACATATTGCTGCCGGGAAAGACCGTGCAACCACTCATCAAGGTCACAGACACCAATAATGGCATCAATTTCATTTTGGATTTCATCATTGATTATTTATCACTTTGGCAGAGTAATTATCCTGTGCAATTTAAATAAGCCTGAGACGTATTGGGTTTCAGCATGCAGTTAATCAAATAGAAATATAACTGGCATCAGTCCTAAAAAAAGCTTATTCATCCATTGGCTATTGACAGAATAATCGAGGCTGATTCACACGCTTTCAGGCACGCTACCGCCCTTGGCTTTCAGTTACCAATCCACTGACTAAACAATGTGTTATGGATAGACACCCTCTTGAGTAAGGTCTTCTGGAAATATATCAGCCGCTTGAAATACACAACGGATAATGAATGACCATTCCGAAGACCAAAACAATAATAGCAACAACAAGATTTAACATTTGATGCTGGGAGAATTGTTGCAGCTAACCTAATAGCAGGCAAGGAGACAACTGTCCTAATATCTGTTTTTAAGATTAATATTAAGAGCAAAGTTTTGACCTTTTAGGATTTTCTTTATATTGACAAAAAGAGAGTAAAAACCATTATCTGCGATATATCCTAAAAAGCACTCAAAATAATAAAATATACGTATTTTGCTTATTTACACTCATCTGAGACTGCTCTCTTTTTTACGCATCGTATTAAGAGAAATCTCAGCCCGACATTGCATTTTCCCCCAGCTTTATCCATGATCGAAGTGTGACATTCGTCATATAACAGAAGGTATTGCTATTACTATGGAATGGATTGCCGATCCATCAATCTGGGCCGGGCTGGTGACGCTGGTCGTCATCGAATTAGTGCTCGGTATCGATAATCTGGTGTTTATCGCCATCCTCGCTGAAAAACTGCCCCCTTCCCAGCGCGACCGCGCGCGCGTGACGGGTCTGCTGCTGGCGATGGTGATGCGTTTACTGCTGCTGGCCTCTATCTCCTGGATGGTCACACTCACTCAGCCTCTGTTCTCCGTTCGCGGCCTGAGCTTTAGCGCGCGCGACCTGATCATGCTCTTCGGCGGGCTGTTCCTGCTGTTCAAAGCCACGGTGGAGCTTAACGAGCGGCTCGAAGGCAAGGACAGCGAGAACCCGACCCAGCGACGCGGGGCGAGATTCTGGCCGGTGGTGGCGCAAATTGTGGTGCTCGATGCGGTCTTCTCCCTGGATTCGGTGATTACCGCCGTCGGGATGGTGGACCATCTCGCCGTCATGATGGCCGCGGTAATTATCGCCATCACGCTGATGGTGATGGCGAGCAAAGCACTGACCCGCTTTGTGAACAGCCACCCGACAATCGTGATCCTCTGTCTCAGCTTCCTGCTGATGATTGGCTTCAGCCTGGTCGCCGACGGTTTCGGCTTCCACATTCCGAAAGGCTACCTGTACGCCGCCATTGGCTTCTCCGTCATGATTGAAGCGCTCAACCAGCTGGCGATATTTAACCGCCGCCGGTTTCTCTCCGCGAATCAGACCCTGCGCCAGCGCACGGCCGACACCGTGATGCGCCTGTTGAGCGGCAGGAAAGAGGATGCCGAGCTGGACGCCGAATCCTCTGCCCTGCTGGCCGATCACAGCGACGGGCAAATCTTTAACCCGCAGGAGCGGCTGATGATCGAGCGCGTGCTCAACCTGAATCAGCGCACGGTCAGCAGCATCATGACCTCCCGGCATGACATTGAGCATATTGACCTCACGGCACCGGAAGAGCAGATCCGTGCCCTGCTGGATAAAAACCAGCACACCCGGGTGGTGGTCACCGGCGGTGAAGAGGAAGAGGAGCTGCTGGGGGTGGTACACGTGATTGACCTGCTCCAGCAGCAGCTACACGGCGAGCCGCTCAACCTCCGCGCGCTGGTACGCCAGCCGCTGGTTTTCCCGGAAGCGCTTCCGCTGCTCTCAGCGCTGGAGCAGTTCCGCAACGCGCGCACCCACTTCGCGTTTGTGGTGGATGAATTTGGTTCGGTGGAAGGGCTGGTCACGCTCAGCGACGTAATGGAAACCATCGCTGGTAATCTGCCAAACGAGGTGGATGAGATTGATGCCCGCCACGACATTCAGAAAAACGCTGACGGCTCGTGGACGGCCAACGGCCACATGCCGCTGGAAGACCTTGTGCAGTACGTGCCGCTACCGCTGGATGAAAAACGGGAATACCACACCATTGCCGGTCTGCTGATGGAGTATTTGCAGCGCATCCCGCAGCCGGGAGAAGAGGTTCAGGTGGGCGACTATCTGCTTAAAACCCTGCAGATTGAAAACCATCGCGTGCAGAAAGTGCAGCTTATTCCACTGCGGGATGAGGAAGAGCTGGATTTTGAGGTTTAGGTAAACCAAAACGGCAACCCCGTTGCCGTTTTGGTGTTTGCTCCCTCTCCGTGGGAGAGGGTCCGGGTGAGGGCATCAGGCCGCACCGCCGTCAAAGCTTATCCAGCAGCTTCTTCACATCCTTGCCGTTCTGGGAATCTTTATTACGATCCGCCCAGCTGTTGAGCCGACGCTTCGCTTCATCCTGCAGATGCTTACGCAGGATCTGATCTACCTGAAGGCTGTAGTTCAGCGCCTGCCATTTGCCGTATACGCTAAGCGGAACCGGCGTCTCTTTGAGGAAGTCAATCAGCTTGCTTTCGCCCTGCCAGCCGGAAAGCACCCGGACGTTAAAGCGCGTGTCCGCCGTCTCTTTGACCAGATCCAGCGAGCCTTCTCCGGTTAACGACAGCATAGATGAAGTTCCCTGCATCCCGGCCAGCGTCAGCACCCCGTTATCCAGCGTCAGGTCAGTGGTGAAGCTGTCGAGGCGAGTTGCGCTGTCGTAGTTTTCCTGGGCTTTAACATCGCTGCTGCGCTCCACCGCCTGCTGAACCAGCTGCTGGAAGTTGAGCCCTTCCATTCGCGAATCTTTCAGGTCAACATGCGCCTCGCCCTGCCACTCGCGGCGGAAGGCGTTGGCATCAATTTTGGTGCCTGAGAAATCGCCCGCCAGCGTCAGCTGACCCGTCAGGGATATCGGATAGTTAAAGGCTTTGAGGATGCTGCCAATCTCAACGTTGTCGAGACGCGGCTGGAATTCAGCGCTGGCAACGTCCTTACGCACGTCCAGCGTACCCGGAAGTGACAGGTGACCCGCCCCCATTTTGCCGCTCAGTTCTGAAATTACCAGCAACCCGTTGTGGTTGAACATCTGGCCGCTCACGTCGGTAAAATCAATACCGCGCCAGCGCACGCTGTTGGCTTTCAGCAGAATATCCGCCGTGAAGCCGCGCAGCACGTTATAGTCAGGCTGTTCAAGGTTGGATGAGATAACCGGACGCGACACCGGTGACTGGCTTTGCCCCGTCTGCACGGCATCGCTGTCCGTTGCGCTTGCCGGCACCGGTGGCAGGATGTTCTCCAGGTTGAGCTTGTCAAACTGCAGGTTCAGCACCCACTTCGGCTTATCGTCGAGCGTGACGCTCGCCTGCCCTTTCAGGCTGCTGTCGTTGGCCTGCAGGTTAAGGTTATCCAGCGCCAGCTGTTTTTGCTCTTCGCGCCATACGGCCTGCAGCGTCCCCTGCCCGGCGATCCCCTGGGTCGGGAGATCCGCTCCCGTCAGCTGCCAGCTAAGCTGCTGGATGTCGGCCGTCAGCTGATGCGGGTAGTCCGACGCATTCACGTTTGCATTCAACGAGAGGGACAGATCGCGCTGGTCGCGGTTTACCCGTCCGCTAAATTCCAGCGACGCAAGATGGTGTTCATCCTGTTCCATCTGCAGGTTGATGTTGCGAACGGTGACCTGCTCCTGATCCTCATGCTGGAACACCAGCACGCTATCGGCCACTTTCAGTTTGCCTATATCAAAGGACCAGCCCGTATCGGACGGTTCATCCGGTAAGGTATTCTCGCGCGGCGCAACCGGCGCATTCGCGTCGCGCACGGTTTCGGTCTGCGGGGTAAGCTGAATGACCGCGCCCTTCAGCATCACCTGATTAACCTGCAGCTGATGGGAGATGAGCGGGATCAGCGCCACATCGAGACGCATGTTGTCCGCAGAGACCAGCGGCTGTGCCGCGCCAGGCGCGGTTAACGACATGCGGCCAGAGAGAATGCTGAGCTGCGGCCAGACGTGCCAGCGCAGCGGCCCGTCAAGCTTCAGTTGGTAACCACTGCGTGCCTCGACCTGCCGCACCATGTAAGCGCGGAAATCATTCGGGTTAACCAGCAGAACCAACGCCGAAAGGCCAGCAACCAGCACTACCAGCAAAATCATCAGCGTTGTCAGAACTCTTCTCATGGCATCCTCAATGGACTAACGATCAGTCTTTATCAATACGGCTGGCAACCGCACCCTGCTGGTCGCGGTATTTTGCGTCCTGGCGGCGGTTATAAGGCCTGTCTGCCGGGCCTGTGAGCGGTTCAAAGCTTAATGCACCGATCATCATTCCGGGTCGCAGCGCCAGCGGCAGTTTACCGGCGTTGAAGAACTCCAGCACGATACGGCCGGACCAGCCTGGGTCGATACGGTGCGCGGTTACGTGAACCATCAGCCCCAGGCGGGCCAGAGAAGAACGGCCATCAAGCCAGCCGACGAGATCCGCAGGCAGGGTCACGGATTCATACGTCACCGCCAGCGCCAGTTCACCCGGGTGCAGATAAAAAGCTTCACCTTCGTCAATGATGATTTCATCACTCATGACGCGATCGAGCGCGGCGCTGACTTCATCCTTCGGCCCGCTGAGGTCGATGAACGGCGCAGTATGGCCGCTAAAGGTGCGGAATTTATTCCCCAACCGTACATCAACGGTCACCCCATTGATGCGCTCCACGGGGGGACGTGGGGTAATAGACAAGCGGCCTTCATCCAGCCAGGCTTCAATATCACGATCGCAAAGACGCATGGTTCTTTCTCCTTTCATGCATCGTACCCTGAGCCGTTGAACGCTCAGGGTAAAACCAGGTTATCTCTGAACGGTACACAATTCGCGCGGCTTATTCAAAAAACTGGCTGATTTTCGCTTTTAAGATATCAATAGCAATGCGGTTTTTGCCCCCGCGAGGCACGATGATATCGGCGTATTGTTTGGATGGTTCAATAAACTGCAGGAACATCGGACGGACCGTTTTCTGGTATTGCGCCATGACGGAGTCCATCGAACGGCCGCGCTCGTTAACGTCACGCTTGATGCGGCGCATCAGGCAGATATCCAGCGGGGTATCGACGAAGATGGAGAAGTTCATGGATTCACGCAGGCGGGCATCGGTCAGGAGCAGGATGCCTTCAAGGATAATGACCTTCTTCGGCTCGATGCGGATCGTTTCCTGGGTACGGGTGTGTTCTACGTAACTGTAAACGGGCAGTTCGATCGCCTGGCCGCTCTTAAGCGCTTCTAAATGCTGGAACAGTAAACTGTGATCCATCGCATTCGGGTGGTCGTAGTTGGTTTTTACACGTTCTTCCATCGACAGATGGGATTGATCTTTGTAGTAGCTGTCTTCGGGAATGACGCCGATATGCTCATCACCTACCTGTTCACGCAGTTCGCGATAAAGCGTACTGGCAATTAGACTTTTACCTGAAGCCGATGCGCCGGCGATGCCTATAATGACGCACTGATGAGACTTATCAGTCATAAATTTAGCGACCTGAATAACCTGGATGTTAAGGAAGGACGACGCCGGAGCGTCAAACGCGGCAATTATAGGGATTTCGGGGGCGTGATACCAGTCGAATGCGCAGGTTCTGCGAGACAGGCTGAAAAGTGGCGCATTGATCCCTGAGAGAAATTTTAATGACCGTTTTTTCAGCGTTTAACAGGAATTTTTTAGCGAGTAACTATTTAATAAGTCTATGATGTCAAATTATGAGCAGTCGCCATATGAATTGTAAATTGTTTGTACTAGCATAAACCAAATTATCAAATTCACTCGTGCGCACTTCTCTCCTGACGGCATGGCGTCTCTGGATAAAGCGGTAATGAATAAACAATACCAGCGGGTTTTGGTTACCACCCCACATCCTTTATTACGACTTGTCTGTCTGGGCCTGGTCACCTTTATCTTTACCTTATTTTCGCTGGAGCTTACCCGCTTCGGTACCCTGCTGGCGCCACTCTGGTTTCCTACCGCCATTATGATGGTGGCGTTTTACCGCCATGCAGGAAAAATGTGGCCCGGGATAGCCCTGGCCTGTTCATTTGGCAATATTCTGGCCTCGTGGATGCTGTTCTCCTGGGCGTCGATAAACCCCACCTACACCGCAATAAACGTTATTGAGGCCATCATCGGTGCCGTGTTACTGCGCAAGCTGCTTCCGTGGTACAACCCGCTGCAAAATTTAAACGACTGGATCCGCCTGGCAATAGGCAGCGCGCTGGTGCCGCCGCTGGTGGGCGGTATTCTGATGACGCTTCTGATCCCCGGCCCTGAGCCGCTGCGTAATTTCATCGTCTGGGTGCTATCTGAATCCATTGGCGCGCTGGCGCTGGTGCCGCTGGGGCTGCTGTTTAAATCCCATTACCTGCTCCGCCACCGTGATCCGAGATTGCTGCTGGAAACCCTGGTTACCATGGCCGTAACGCTGGCCCTCAGCTGGGCATCCATCACCTGGCTGCCGTGGCCCTTTACCTGCGTGATTGTCCTGCTGATGTGGAGCGCCGTGCGCTTGCCGCGGATGGAAGCGTTCATGGTGTTTCTGGTTACCGTGATGGTCGTTTCACTGATGATTGCCCATAACCCTTCGGCGCTGACCACCCAACATGCCGGGCCGATGATGAACGCGCCGTGGCTGCCGTTCCTGATGCTCCTCCTCCCCGCTAACGTGATGACCATGGTGATGTATGCCTTCCGTGCCGAACGCAAACACATCACCGAGAGCGAAGAGCGCTTTCGTAATGCAATGGAGTATTCCGCCATCGGTATGGCGTTAGTCAGCATGGAGGGCCAGTGGCTTCAGGCCAACAAGGCGCTGTGCAATTTCCTCGGTTACAGCCAGACCGAGCTACAGTCGCTCACCTTCCAGCAGCTCACCTGGCCGGAAGATTTGCATACCGACCTGGAACAGCTGGAACAGCTGGTCAACGGCGAGATCAACACCTACACCCTTGAAAAGCGCTATTACACGCGCAACGGAGAGGTCGTATGGGCGCTTTTGGCCGTCTCCGTCGTGCGCCATGCCGATGGCTCGCCGCTCTATTTCATCGCCCAGATTGAAGACATTAACGATCTGAAGCAGACCGAGTGGGTCAATAAACGGCTGATGGAGCGCATTACGCTGGCCAACGAAGCGGGCGGCATCGGCATCTGGGAGTGGGATCTGGAGCCAGACATCATCAGCTGGGATAAGCGGATGTTTGAGCTGTATGAAATTCCGCCGCACATCAAGCCCACCTGGCAGCTCTGGCACGAAAGAATATTGCCGGAGGATCGCGCCCATGCGGAGCAGGTGCTGCGGGATTCACTGGTTTCTCGTCTGCCGTTTAAGCTTGAATTCCGTATCCGCGTGAAGGAAGGCGTGCGCCATATACGCTCCCTGGCAAACCGGGTGCTGAATAAAGAGGGTGAAGTCGAACGTTTGCTCGGCATCAATATGGACATGACCGAGGTGAAGGAGCTTAACGAAGCGCTGTTCCAGGAAAAAGAGCGTCTGCACATCACGCTCGACTCCATCGGCGAAGCGGTGCTCTGTACCGATATCGACATGAACGTCACCTTTATGAACCCGGTCGCCGAGAAGATGAGCGGCTGGCTGCAGACCGAGGCCATCGGCCAGCCGATCCTGAAGGTGTTACACATCACCTTTGGGGAACGGGGCCAGCTGATGGAGAATATTCACAGCGGCGATATGTCACGCTCCGATATCGACCAGGATGTAGTGCTGAACTGCCGCACCGGCGGATCGTTTGATATCCACTACAGCATTACGCCACTCAGTACCCTTGATGGGCACAGTATTGGCTCGGTGATCGTTATTCAGGACGTCACCGAGTCGCGCAAAATGCTGCGTCAGCTAAGCTACAGCGCGTCGCACGATGCCCTCACCCACCTGGCAAATCGGGTCAGCTTCGAAAACCATCTCAAACGGCTTCTGCAAACCGTTCGCGAGACGCGTCAGCGTCATGCGCTGGTCTTTATCGATCTGGACCGCTTCAAAGCCGTCAATGATACCGCAGGCCATGCGGCGGGAGATGCCCTGCTGCGGGAACTCTCTTCCATGATGTTAACCATGCTTCGCTCCAGCGACGTGCTGGCGCGCCTGGGCGGCGACGAGTTTGGGCTGCTGCTGCCGGACTGCAATATTGAGAGCGCGCGCTATATCACCGGTCGTTTGATCCATACCATCAATGACTATCACTTTATGTGGGAAGGTCGCCTGCACCGGATTGGCGCCAGCGCAGGGATCACGCTGATTGATGAGCATAATAACCAGGCGTCAGAAGTGATGTCGCAGGCGGATATTGCCTGTTATGCCTCGAAAAACAGCGGCCGCGGCATCGTGACGGTGTACGAACCGCAGCAGGAGCGGGATCGGAGCGCGCGCAGCATGATGTCGCTGGACGAACAGTGGCATATGATCAAAGACAATCATCTGATGATGATAGCCCGCAGCGTCGCCTCCCCGCGCATACCGGAAAGCTGTAACTTCTGGCTGATTTCGCTACGCCTGTGGACCAGCCAGGGTGAAGTCCAGGAGGAGCACGCCTTCCGTTCTGGTCTGGCGGAGCCCGAACTGCTGCACGCCCTCGACAGACGTATCTTTGGTGAGTTTTTCCGCACCTCTGCCGCACAGGTCGCCCGTAAAGGGATGGGGGTAGCACTGCCGCTTTCTGCCGCCGGTTTAGCCAGCGTAACGCTGGTCGATGAACTCCTCGACCTGCTCGATAACAGCCCCATGCCGGGCCGTCTGCTGCATCTGGTTATCGCGGGCGACGTGGTGTGTAACCCGGATGAGAATCTGCAGCGAGGGCTGCAAAAGCTTCGCCAGGCGGGCTGCCGGGTGATCTTCAGCCAGATAGGGCGCGACATGAACGTCTTCAGCCACCTGAGCCCGAACATGGCCGATTATCTGATGCTCGACGCCGAGGTGGTGAGCAACGTGTATGGTAATCTGATGGATGAGATGATGGTGACCATCGTTCAGGGCCACGCCCAGCGTCTGGGGATGAAAACCATCGCGGGCCCCTGCAACCAGCCCATCATGATGGATACGCTTTCCGGCATCGGCATTGATTTTATCTATGGCGACACCATCGCCGAGCCGCAGCCGCTGGATCTACTGCTCAACACCAGTTATTTCGCCATCAACTGACGGCGTCCAGCCGTCGGTATACCAGATGTGCAGCAGCGCGTAGGAGCGCCACGGCTGCCAGCGCTCGGCGTAACGACGGATCTGCGCGGGAGTCATCCCGGCGAAGCGTTGCTTAATCAGATAATCATCCGGCAGGAACACATCTTTCGCCTGCCAGCCTCTCAGGGCCAGGTAATTTGCCGTCCAGCGCCCGATGCCCGGCCGCTGCTGTAGCGCCTTCATGCCCGCCTCAATGTCCTCAGGCGGCGTCAACGGAAACGTCCCGTCAACAACCGACTGCGCCAGATGAATCAGCGCCTCCGCGCGTTTTACCGGCATCCCGAGCGCCTTGAGCGCCAGCGGATCGGCAGCGGCCAGCGCTTGCGGGGAGGGAAAGCAGACATAACCCGGTGCATCCTTCACCGGCTCACCGCACAGGGCGACAACGCGGAAAGCCAGTTTCGCCGCCATCGCCACGCTGACCAACTGCCCGAGAATGGCCCGTACGCCCTGCTCGTACGCATCCATCGCCCCCGGCAGACGCAAGCCGGGGCGGGCAGCGCCTAGATCCCCCAGCGTATCCGCGATGTGCTGCGGGTTACAGGCGAGATCGAACAGGCGTGCGATGCGTTCAAGACACGTCTGCGCAACCGGAACCAACCCCGGGCTGAGCGTCACAATCAGCGTATGGGTAGCGATATCCGGCGTCACGCGAAATATCCCCTGATGGCCGTCGCAGGCAAAGCTGCGCTCGTAGTAGTCGCTAGTGACGGTTTCAATGCCCGTCACCGCACGCGCGCCGAGAAAGCCAAACATCCACTGCCAGTCGTAAGGGGGTTGCCACGTCAGGGTATACATCGCTGCTCCTTTTTTATTTTTATCAGCATAAACGGAAAGACCTTGTTTTGCCTTGCTTTCATATTCCTGTTGTCGCGATGCAGACATTTCGTTAAAGTCTCGCCCCTTCTCACCGGCATGGGGATTAATCGTGTTTATTGGATTTGACTACGGTACGGCAAACTGCTCGGTTGCGATCATGCAAAACGGCCAACCGCAGCTTCTGAAAATGGAAAAAGAGAGCACGCTGCTGCCATCAATGCTCTGCGCGCCGACGCGCGAAGCGGTGAGCGAGTGGCTGTTCCGCCACCATCAGGTTCCGGCTACCGCGGCGGAGACCCAGGCGCTGCTGCGTCGGGCGGTCAGTTTTAACCGCGAGGAAGACATCGACGTTACCCCTTCAAGCGTGCAGTTTGGCCTCTCCTCGCTCGGGCATTACATTGAAGACCCGGAAGAGGTCTACTTCGTTAAATCGCCAAAATCCTTCCTCGGCGCGAGCGGCCTGAAGCCGCAGCAGGTGGCGATGTTTGAAGATCTGGTGTGCGCCATGATGCTGCATATCCGCAATCAGGCGCAGTCGCAGGTGCCGGATACTATCACCCAGGCGGTGATTGGCCGCCCGATCAACTTCCAGGGGCTGGGCGGTGACGAAGCCAACCAGCAGGCGCAGGGGATACTTGAGCGTGCGGCGCACCGGGCGGGATTCCGCGACGTGGTGTTTCAGTACGAGCCGGTTGCGGCGGGGCTGGATTTTGAAGCCACGCTGACGGAAGAGAAGCGCGTGCTGGTCGTCGACATCGGGGGCGGTACAACGGACTGCTCGCTGCTGCTGATGGGACCGCAGTGGCATCACCGTCGTGACCGCGAAAACAGCCTGCTCGGGCACAGCGGCTGCCGCGTAGGCGGTAACGATCTGGATATCGCCCTGGCCTTTAAGAGCCTGATGCCGCTGCTGGGCATGGGCGGGCAAACGGAAAAAGGCATCGCCCTCCCGATCCTGCCGTGGTGGAACGCGATTGCCATCAACGACGTTCCGGCGCAGAGTGATTTTTACAGCACCGCGAACGGGCGCTTCCTCAACGATCTGGTGCGCGACGCGCAGGATGCCGAGAAGGTCGCCCTGCTCTATAAAGTGTGGCGTCAGCGCC
The DNA here is from genome assembly GCF_011683705.1 of Enterobacter sp. 725m/11. Lineage (NCBI taxonomy): Bacteria > Pseudomonadati > Pseudomonadota > Gammaproteobacteria > Enterobacterales > Enterobacteriaceae > Enterobacter > Enterobacter sp. 725m/11. The sequence continues at coordinate 44,643 of NZ_JAAQOK010000033.1, forward strand.
TGAGCTACCGCGTGGTGCGAACTGCGGAGGAGTGCAAAATCGCCCTTTCCGACCGTCCTGAACATGCGGTCTCCTTGCCGTTTATCAGCGAGGATCTGGCCACGGCGATTTCACAGGAGGGGCTGGAGACGGCGCTTGCTCAGCCGCTGCAGCGCATTCTGGAGCAGGTCCAGCTGGCGCTGGAGAACGGCAAAGAGAAGCCGGATGTGATCTACCTGACCGGCGGAAGCGCCCGTTCGCCGCTGATCAAGAAAGCGCTGGCGGAACAACTGCCGGGCATTCCGATTGCCGGTGGGGATGACTTTGGCTCCGTTACCGCAGGGCTGGCACGCTGGGCGCAGGTGATGTTTAGCTAATGCGGTTGTGCCGGGTGGCGGCTTCGCCTTACCCGGCTAAAACGATCGCCACACTCAGACCATTCCTGACAGTCTTCCATATTTCCTCCATTTTTCCGCTGTGTTAGCTGACTAAACTAGTATCATTCCCCGAAGTATTCAGGATGAGAACGTATAACGATGAAAGGCAGTAACAAATCCCGCTGGGCAATCGCCGCTGGCATCATTGTGGTGGTCCTTGCCGCCGCCTGGTACTGGCACAGTCAGTCTGCGAACTCCGCCGCTCCCGCTGGCGCCAGCAGCCAGGCCCAGCGCCCGACTGGCGGCGGCCGTCACGGCATGCGCGGCGGCGCGCTGGCACCGGTTCAGGCGGCAACGGCGGTGAGCAAAGCCGTTCCGCGTTATCTGACGGGGCTCGGAACCATCACCGCCGCCAACACCGCCACGGTGCGCAGCCGCGTTGACGGTCAGCTCATCGCGATCCACTTCCAGGAAGGTCAGCAGGTCAAAGCGGGCGATCTGCTGGCGGAAATCGACCCGAGCCAGTTTAAAGTCGCCCTCGCTCAGGCGCAGGGGCAGCTCGCGAAAGACAAAGCCACCCTCGCCAACGCCCGTCGCGATCTGGCGCGCTACCAGCAGCTGGTGAAAACCAACCTCGTTTCTCGTCAGGAGCTGGACACCCAGCAGTCGCTGGTCAGCGAAACGCAGGGCACCATCAAAGCCGACGAGGCCGCCGTCGCCAGCGCGCAGCTGCAACTCGACTGGAGCCGCATCACCGCGCCGATTGACGGACGCGTGGGCCTGAAGCAGGTCGATATCGGTAACCAGATCTCGAGCGGCGACACCACGGGCATCGTGGTGATCACCCAGACCCACCCGATTGATTTAGTCTTTACCCTGCCGGAAAGCGATATCGCAACCGTCATGCAGGCGCAAAAAGCCGGTAAAGGCCTGGTGGTGGAAGCCTGGGACCGCACCAACAAGCAGAAGCTGAGCGAGGGTTCCCTGCTTAGTCTGGACAACCAGATCGATACCACCACCGGCACCATCAAGCTGAAGGCGCGCTTTAACAACCAGGACGATGCTCTCTTCCCGAACCAGTTCGTCAACGCGCGAATGCTGGTCGCTACCGAAGAGAACGCGGTAGTGATCCCCACCGCAGCGCTGCAGATGGGTAACGAAGGAAGCTTTGTCTGGGTGCTGAACAGCGACAATAAAGTGAGCAAGCATCTGGTGAAAACCGGGATTCAGGACAGCCAGACGGTGGTCATCAGCGCCGGACTCTCCGCCGGCGACCGCGTGGTCACCGACGGCATCGACCGCCTCACCGAAGGCGCGAAAGTTGAGGTGGTTGAACCTGCGAAACAGGGAGCGACCTCCTGATGCAGGTTATGCCCCCGAGCTCTACAGGTGGGCCGTCACGCCTGTTTATCCTCCGCCCTGTCGCCACCACGCTGTTGATGGTGGCGATCCTGCTGGCCGGGATCATTGGCTACCGCTTCCTGCCCGTGTCGGCGCTGCCGGAGGTGGATTATCCAACGATTCAGGTTGTCACTCTCTATCCTGGCGCCAGCCCGGACGTGGTGACGTCCGCCATTACCGCCCCGCTGGAGCGCCAGTTTGGCCAGATGTCCGGGTTAAAACAGATGTCCTCCCAGAGTTCCGGCGGGGCATCCGTCGTGACGCTGCAGTTCCAGCTAACGCTGTCATTGGACGTCGCCGAGCAGGAAGTGCAGGCCGCCATCAACGCCGCCACCAACCTGCTGCCGTCGGACCTGCCTAACCCGCCGGTCTACAGCAAGGTGAACCCGGCGGATCCGCCGATCATGACGCTTGCCGTCACCTCCTCCGCCATGCCGATGACCCAGGTCGAAGACATGGTCGAAACCCGCGTGGCGCAGAAGATTTCTCAGGTCTCCGGCGTCGGCCTCGTCACGCTGGCGGGCGGCCAGCGCCCGGCCGTGCGCGTGAAGCTTAACGCACAGGCGATTGCCGCGCTGGGGCTGACCAGCGAAACCATCCGCACCGCCATCAGCAGTGCCAACGTCAACTCGGCAAAAGGCTCGCTTGACGGCCCGACCCGTGCGGTCACCCTCTCGGCAAACGACCAGATGCAGTCCGCCGACGAATACCGTCAGCTGATTGTGGCCTACCAGAACGGCGCGCCGATCCGCCTGGGCGACGTCGCCACCGTGGAACAAGGCGCGGAAAACAGCTGGCTCGGCGCGTGGGCGAACAAGCAGCAGGCGATCGTGATGAACGTGCAGCGCCAGCCGGGCGCCAACATCATCGAAACCGCCGACAGCATCCGCACCATGCTGCCGCAGCTGATTGAAAGCCTGCCGAAATCGGTCAGCGTAAAAGTCCTTTCCGACCGCACCACCAACATTCGTGCGTCGGTCACCGATACCCAGTTCGAGCTGATGCTGGCGATTGCGCTGGTGGTAATGATCATTTACCTGTTCCTGCGCAACGTTCCGGCAACCATTATCCCCGCCGTCGCCGTGCCGCTCTCGCTGGTCGGGACCTTTGCGGTGATGGTGTTCCTCGACTTTTCGATTAACAACCTGACGCTGATGGCGCTCACCATCGCCACCGGGTTCGTGGTGGATGACGCCATCGTCGTTATCGAGAACATCTCGCGCTATATCGAGAAAGGTGAAAAGCCGCTGGCCGCCGCGCTGAAGGGCGCAGGGGAAATCGGCTTTACCATTATCTCGTTGACCTTCTCCCTGATTGCGGTGCTGATCCCGCTACTGTTTATGGGCGACATCGTCGGGCGGCTGTTCCGCGAGTTTGCCGTGACGCTGGCGGTCGCCATTCTGATCTCTGCCGTGGTGTCGCTGACCCTGACGCCGATGATGTGCGCCCGCATGCTGAGCCACGAGTCTCTGCGCAAGCAAAACCGCTTCTCCCGCGCCTCCGAGCGGATGTTCGAGCAAATTATTGCCGCCTACGGTCGCGTGCTGGCGAAAGTGCTGAACCATCCGTGGGCAACGCTTGGCGTGGCGCTGGGCACGCTGGCGCTCAGCGTAATGCTGTGGATTTTTATTCCGAAAGGTTTCTTCCCCATCCAGGATAACGGCATTATTCAGGGCACGCTTCAGGCTCCGCAGTCGGTCTCCTTCGCGAACATGGCGCAGCGCCAGCAGCAGGTGTCTGAAATCATCATGAAAGACCCGGCGGTTGAGAGCCTGACGTCCTACGTGGGGGTGGATGGCACCAATCCGTCGCTCAACAGCGCGCGTCTGCAGATCAACCTCAAGCCGCTGGATGAGCGCGACGACCGCGTGAACGCCGTCATCGAGCGCCTGCAAAGCGCCGTGGCCCGCGTGCCGGGCGTTGAGCTTTACCTGCAGCCGATTCAGGATCTGACCATTGATACCCAGGTCAGCCGCACGCAGTATCAGTTCACGCTCCAGGCTACGTCGCTTGACGCCCTCAGCACCTGGGTGCCGCAGCTGGTTGAAAAACTTAACACCCTGCCGCAGCTCGCCGACGTCAGCAGCGACTGGCAGGACAAGGGGCTGGCGGCCTACGTCAACGTTAACCGCGACACCGCCAGCCGTCTGGGCATCACCATGTCGGACGTAGACAACGCCCTGTATAACGCCTTCGGTCAGCGCCTGATCTCCACCATCTACACCCAGGCGAACCAGTACCGCGTGGTGCTGGAGCACAACACCGAGCACACCCCCGGCCTGGCCGCGCTGGACTCGGTGCGCCTGACCAGCAAAGACGGCGGCATTGTGCCGCTGAGCGCCATCGCCACGGTGGAGGAGCGCTATACCCCGCTGTCGATTAACCACCTGGATCAGTTCCCGTCCACCACCATTTCCTTCAACGTGCCGGACGGTTACTCGCTGGGCGAGGCGGTGGAAGCCATCCAGGCTGCTGAAAAAGCGCTCAGCTTCCCGTCCGACATTCAGACCCAGTTCCAGGGCAGCACGCTGGCGTTCCAGGCCGCGCTGGGCAACACCGTCTGGCTGATCGTCGCGGCGGTCGTGGCGATGTACATCGTGCTTGGCGTGCTGTACGAAAGCTTTATCCACCCGATCACCATCCTCTCTACCCTGCCAACGGCGGGCGTGGGGGCGCTGCTGGCATTGATGCTGGCGGGCAGCGAGCTGGACGTTATTGCCATCATCGGCATCATCCTGCTTATCGGGATCGTGAAGAAAAACGCCATTATGATGATCGACTTTGCGCTGGCCGCCGAGCGCGAGCAGGGCATGTCGCCGCGCGATGCCATCTTCCAGGCCTGCCTGCTGCGTTTCCGCCCGATCCTGATGACCACGCTGGCCGCCCTGTTGGGGGCGCTGCCGCTGATGCTCAGCACCGGCGTCGGCGCGGAGCTGCGCCGCCCGCTGGGTATCGGTATGGTCGGTGGCCTGCTGGTGAGTCAGGTGCTGACGCTCTTCACCACGCCGGTGATCTATCTGCTGTTTGACCGCCTGGCGATGTGGACCAAAAGCCGTTTCCCGAAACGTGAAGAGGAGGCGTAAGTGAAGTTTTTCGCCCTCTTCATTTACCGTCCGGTGGCGACGATTTTACTCTCCGTCGCCATTACCCTGTGCGGCGTACTGGGCTTCCGGCTGCTGCCAGTAGCCCCCCTGCCGCAGGTGGATTTCCCGGTGATCATGGTCAGCGCCTCGCTGCCGGGTGCGTCACCGGAGACCATGGCCTCGTCCGTTGCCACGCCGCTGGAGCGTTCTCTTGGGCGGATTGCGGGGGTCAACGAGATGACCTCCAGCAGCTCGCTGGGCAGCACGCGCATCATTCTGGAATTCAGCTTCGACCGGGATATTAACGGTGCCGCCCGTGACGTGCAGGCGGCCATCAACGCCGCGCAAAGCCTTCTGCCGAGCGGGATGCCGAGCCGTCCGACCTACCGCAAGGCCAATCCGTCCGACGCGCCAATCATGATCCTGACGCTGATCTCGGACACCTATTCACAGGGGCAGCTCTACGACTTTGCGTCGACCCAGCTGGCGCAGACGATCTCACAAATCAACGGCGTGGGTGACGTGAGCGTTGGCGGCAGTTCTCTGCCCGCCGTGCGCGTGGGCCTGAACCCGCAGGCGCTGTTCAACCAGGGCGTGTCGCTGGACGACGTTCGCTCCGCCATCAGCAGCGCCAACGTGCGTAAACCGCAGGGGGCGATTGAGGACGGCAGCCACCGCTGGCAGATACAGACCAACGACGAGCTAAAAACCGCCGCGGAATACCAGCCGCTGATTATTCACTACAACAACGGCGCGGCGGTACGCCTGAGCGACGTCGCCAGCGTCACCGACTCGGTGCAGGACGTGCGCAACGCCGGGATGACCAACGCTAAACCGGCCATCCTGCTGATGATCCGCAAGCTGCCGGAGGCGAACATTATTGAGACGGTGAACAGCATTCGCGCCCGCCTCCCGGAGCTGCAGGAGACCATCCCGGCAGCAATCGATCTGCAGATTGCCCAGGATCGCTCCCCGACCATCCGCGCTTCGCTTGAAGAGGTGGAGCAAACGTTGATTATCTCCGTCGCGCTGGTGATCCTGGTGGTGTTCCTGTTCCTGCGCTCCGGCCGCGCGACGCTGATCCCGGCGGTGGCCGTGCCGGTGTCGCTGATTGGGACCTTTGCCGCAATGTACCTGTGTGGCTTTAGCCTTAACAACCTGTCGCTGATGGCCCTGACGATTGCGACGGGCTTCGTAGTGGATGACGCCATCGTGGTGCTGGAGAACATTTCCCGCCACCTTGAAGCGGGCGTGAAACCGCTGCAGGCCGCGCTGCAGGGCACGCGCGAGGTGGGCTTTACGGTACTTTCCATGAGCCTGTCGCTGGTGGCGGTATTCCTGCCACTGCTGCTGATGGGCGGGCTGCCGGGCAGGCTGCTGCGGGAGTTTGCCGTCACGCTCTCGGTCGCCATCGGGATTTCGCTGGTGATTTCCCTGACGCTGACGCCGATGATGTGCGGCTGGATGCTCAAGCGCAGCAAGCCTCACTCGCAGCCGCGCCGCAAAGGCTTTGGTCGTTTTCTGATGGCGATGCAGGAAGGCTACGGCAAATCGCTGAAGTGGGTGCTGAACCATACGCGGCTGGTCGGCCTGGTGCTGATCGCCACCATTGGGCTCAACGTCTGGATGTACATCACCATCCCGAAAACCTTCTTCCCGGAGCAGGACACCGGCGTGCTGATGGGCGGCATTCAGGCGGACCAGAGCATTTCATTCCAGGCGATGCGCGGCAAGCTGCAGGACTTTATGAAGATCATTCGTGAGGATCCGGCTGTAGACAACGTCACTGGCTTTACCGGCGGCTCGCGCGTTAACAGCGGGATGATGTTCATTACCCTTAAGCCGCGCGGCGAGCGCAACGAAACGGCGCAGCAGGTGATTGACCGCCTGCGTGTGAAGCTCGCCAAAGAGCCGGGCGCAAACCTGTTTTTGATGGCCGTTCAGGATATCCGCGTCGGCGGGCGGCAGGCGAACGCCAGCTACCAGTACACGTTGCTCTCGGATGATTTAGCCGCCCTGCGCGAGTGGGAGCCGAAGATCCGTAAGGCGCTGGCCGCCCTGCCGGAGCTGGCGGACGTGAACTCCGATCAGCAGGACAACGGCGCGGAGATGGCGCTCACCTACGACCGCGAAACCATGTCGCGGCTGGGCATCAACGTTGAAGCCGCCAACAGCCTGCTAAATAACGCCTTCGGCCAGCGGGAAATCTCCACCATCTATCAGCCGATGAACCAGTATAAGGTGGTGATGGAGGTCGACCCTCGCTACACCCAGGACATCAGCGCGCTGGATAAAATGTTTGTGATCAACAGCGACGGCAAGGCGATACCGCTCTCCTACTTTGCCAGCTGGCGACCAGCCAACGCGCCGCTGTCGGTGAACCATCAGGGGCTGTCGGCGGCGTCGACCATCTCCTTTAACCTGCCCGCCGGTTCATCGCTTTCCGAGGCCAGCGACGCGATCAATCGCGCGATGACGCAGCTCGGCGTGCCGTCCACCGTGCGCGGCAGCTTTGCCGGGACCGCGCAGGTGTTCCAGGAGACGATGAACTCGCAGGTGATTTTGATTCTGGCCACCATCGCCACGGTCTATATTGTGCTGGGCGTCCTGTATGAGAGCTACGTTCACCCGCTGACCATCCTCTCGACGCTGCCGTCGGCGGGCGTGGGGGCGTTGCTGGCGCTGGAGCTGTTCGGCGCGCCGTTCAGCCTGATCGCGCTTATCGGAATTATGCTGTTAATAGGCATCGTGAAAAAAAACGCCATCATGATGGTGGACTTTGCGCTGGACGCCCAGCGCAACGGCAACCTCTCGCCGGAAGAGGCGATCTTCCAGGCCTGCCTGCTGCGTTTTCGTCCGATTATGATGACCACCCTGGCGGCGCTGTTTGGCGCGCTGCCGCTGGTTATCTCGGGCGGCGACGGCTCAGAGCTGCGCCAGCCGCTGGGGATCACCATCGTCGGCGGCCTGGTGATGAGCCAACTGCTGACGCTGTACACCACGCCGGTGGTCTATCTGTTCTTCGACCGCCTGCGGCTGCGCTTTTCGCGTAAAAACAGAGAAACGGTAAACGGGTAAATGACTGAGCTTCCCAGCAACGTTCGCTGGCAATTGTGGATAGTCGCCTTCGGCTTCTTTATGCAGTCGCTGGATACGACCATCGTCAACACCGCCCTCCCCTCGATGGCGAAAAGCCTGGGAGAGAGCCCGCTGCATATGCACATGGTGATTGTCTCCTACGTGCTGACGGTTGCGGTGATGCTGCCTGCCAGCGGCTGGCTGGCGGACAAAGTGGGCGTGCGGAATATCTTCTTTACCGCCATCGTGCTGTTTACCGCTGGCTCGCTGTTTTGCGCCCAGGCCAACACCCTCGACCAGTTGGTGACGGCGCGCGTGCTGCAGGGCGTCGGCGGGGCGATGATGGTGCCCGTCGGGCGGTTAACGGTGATGAAGATTGTGCCACGCGAGCAGTACATGGCGGCGATGACCTTCGTCACGCTGCCCGGCCAGGTGGGGCCGCTGCTGGGCCCGGCGCTGGGCGGGATGCTGGTGGAGTACGCCTCCTGGCACTGGATCTTCTTGATCAATCTGCCGGTGGGCATCATCGGCGCCATCGCCACCCTGACGCTGATGCCGAACTACAAAATGCAGACCCGACGCTTTGATTTCTTCGGCTTTATCCTGCTGGCGGCGGGCATGGCTACGCTCACCCTGGCGCTCGACGGGCAAAAGGGACTGGGGATCTCCGCCCTGACGCTCGGGGTGCTGGTGGTTATCGGCATCACCGCCATTCTGTGGTATCTGTGGCATGCTCGCGGGAATGACCAGGCCCTGTTCAGCCTGAACTTATTTAAAAATCCCACCTACCGCCTTGGCCTGTTCGGCAGCTTCGCCGGACGTATCGGCAGCGGCATGCTGCCGTTTATGACGCCCGTGTTTCTGCAAATTGGCATGGGGTTTTCGCCGTTTCACGCGGGCCTGATGATGATCCCGATGGTGCTCGGCAGCATGGGGATGAAGCGCATCGTGGTGCAGGTGGTGAACCGCTTTGGCTACCGTCACGTGCTGGTGGCCGCCACACTGGGGCTGTCGCTGGTCAGCCTGCTGTTTATGACCGTGGCGCTGATGGGCTGGTACTACGTCCTGCCGCTGGTGCTGTTCTGCCAGGGGATGATCAACTCCATGCGCTTCTCATCAATGAATACCCTGACGCTGAAAGACCTGCCGGACGATCTGGCGAGCAGCGGCAACAGCCTGCTGTCGATGATCATGCAGCTCTCCATGAGCGTCGGCGTGACCATCGCGGGTTTACTGCTCGGCATGTACGGCCAGCATCACCTCAGCGTCGACACGCCGGTGGCGCATCAGGTCTTTTTATATACCTATCTCAGCATGGCGGTCATTATCGCCCTGCCCGCTTTCATCTTCGCCAGAGTGCCGGATGATACCAGCAAGAACGTCGTGATTAGGCGCGGCAAAAGGAGTGGCTCATGAAATTCTGGCGTCCGGGTATTACCGGCAAGCTTTTTGTGGCGATTTTTGCCACCTGTATCGTCCTGCTGATCACCATGCACTGGGCGGTGCGGATCAGCTTTGAGCGCGGTTTTATTGATTACATCAAGCATGGCAATGAACAGCGTTTACAGGGCTTAAGCGATGCGCTGAGTGAACAGTACGCCCAGCACGGCAACTGGCGTTTTCTGCGCAATAACGACCGCTTTATTTTCCAGATCCTGCGCTCGCTGGAGCACGATGCCGGCGACGATCGGCCTGGCCCGGGCATGCCGCCGCACGGCTGGCGCACCCAGTTCTGGGTGATTGACCAGGATATGCGCACGCTGGTTGGCCCGCGCGCGCCGATACCGCCGGACGGCACCCGCCGGGCGATTAAGGTGAATAACGCGACCGTCGGCTGGGTTATCGCCTCACCGGTGGAGCGCCTGACGCGCAACACCGATATCAACTTTGACCGCCAGCAGCGCCGGACCAGCTGGCTGATCGTCGCTCTCTCCACCCTGCTCGCTGCGCTCGCCACCTTCCCGCTGGCGCGCGGTCTGCTCGCGCCGGTGAAACGGCTGGTGGAAGGCACGCACAAGCTGGCCGCCGGGGATTTCACCACCCGCGTCGACACCCGCAGCCAGGACGAACTAGGCAAGCTGGCGCAGGACTTTAACCAGCTCGCCAGCACGCTGGAGAAAAACCAGCAGATGCGCCGCGACTTTATGGCCGATATTTCCCACGAGCTACGCACCCCACTGGCGGTGCTGCGCGGCGAGCTGGAAGCCATTCAGGACGGCGTGCGCCAGTTTACGCCCGAATCGGTGGCCTCCCTGCAGGCGGAGGTGGGCACGCTCACCAAGCTGGTGGACGATCTCCACCAGCTCTCCATGTCCGACGAAGGCGCACTGGCCTACCAGAAGGCGCCCGTCGATGTCATTAACGTGCTCGAAGTTGCCAGCGGCGCCTTCCGGGAACGGTTTGCCAGCCGCAACCTGAAAATCGACCTCTCCCTGCCGGACAGCGCGGTGGTATTTGGCGACAAAGACCGGCTGATGCAGCTGTTCAACAACCTGCTGGAGAACAGCCTGCGCTACACCGACAGCGGTGGCGGGCTGCATATCTCCGGCAGGCAGGACAACGGGCGCTTCGCCCTCACCTTCGCGGATTCCGCCCCCGGCGTGCAGGACGCACAGCTGGAAAAATTGTTCGAGCGCTTTTACCGCACCGAAGGCTCCCGCAACCGCGCCAGCGGCGGTTCCGGCCTGGGGCTGGCGATTTGCGTTAACATCGTCGAGGCGCATAATGGCACCATTCGCGCCGCCCATTCGCCTTTTGGCGGGGTTAGCATTACAGTAGAGTTACCTCTGGAACGGGATTTATCGAGAGAAGTATGACCGAGTTACCGATTGACGAAAACACGCCGCGCATTTTGATCGTCGAAGACGAACCCAAGCTGGGACAGCTGCTGATCGACTATTTACGCGCGGCCAGCTATGCCCCGTCACTGATCAGCCACGGCGACCAGGTGCTGCCGTACGTGCGCCAGACTCCGCCGGATCTTATCCTGCTGGATTTAATGCTGCCTGGCGTTGATGGCCTGACCCTGTGCCGGGAAATTCGTCGCTTCTCCGACGTGCCTATTGTCATGGTCACCGCTAAAATCGAAGAGATTGACCGCCTGCTGGGACTCGAAATCGGCGCGGACGACTACATCTGCAAGCCCTACAGCCCGCGTGAGGTGGTGGCCCGCGTGAAAACCATTCTGCGCCGCTGCAGGCCGAAGCGCGAGCTTCAGATGCTGGACGCCGAAAGCCCGCTGATTGTGGATGAGAGCCGCTTCCAGGCGAGCTGGCGCAGCAAGCTGCTGGACCTCACCCCTGCGGAGTTCCGCCTGCTGAAAACCCTCTCCCACGAGCCGGGAAAAGTCTTCTCCCGCGAACAGCTGTTGAACCACCTGTACGACGATTACCGCGTGGTGACCGATCGCACCATCGACAGCCACATCAAAAACCTGCGCCGCAAGCTGGAGGCGCTGGACGCCGAGCAGTCATTTATTCGCGCGGTGTACGGCGTGGGGTATCGCTGGGAAGCGGATGCGTGCAGGATTGCGTGATTTTGCAATGAGTATCGGTGGAAAACAATCCACACGATACTCATTTCTTAGAGACTTAATACAATAATTTGCTTAAATATTTTTTGGGTATACATATTCAATAAAATAATATTTTCATATTGAACTTAACGTAATGACTTCAAAATTGTGTTTTGTTCAGTTACCATACTATCATAATCAGTTTCAATTATTTTATTAATAAATACTCTTTCCCTGTCAACTTGAAGCGGGTATACATTAACTTTCTCGTGTTTTTTGAAATCATTTACTTGTATAGGTTCTTCAAAAGATCTAATTATATCCATTGCAGATAAGACCTCCCCTTCCCATTGATTTATTATTGCTCTCGACTCCGACATCTTAAACCTTTCCTCATGTGAAATCATTGTTGCATTTATATACTTTGACTTTATTAATCGACTAAATGAAGATGAATCGGTCACATAAACACCATTAATTTTCCCTGGAATTGAATGGGGGAGATTATTCATAATAACAGGGATTATTTCATAATTATGCAGATCAAAACCAAAGTATTCTTCGAATATTTCCGGATATATCTCAAGACCTTTAACGAGCCTCTTGACTTGATAGGTGGTTTCAAAAAGAAATTTTTTCCTCTGATAGGCTCTAGTAACGGATCCAGAAGATAAATTAGTATTCTTGCATTCTAGAACAAATAACTTATCATCTAATAAAAATACAGCGTCATATTCATATTCTTCTTTATCTCGAGTAAATTTAAATTTTTTAACATTTAAGCCATGATCTTCAAGCGTACTTATTATATCCTTTTCAAATCCATATCCTTTTGCCGTAAGATCTGCTTCTTCAGAGGCGAATTTTGATAGTATGATGTTACTAATTAAAGGGGATGTATAAGCAGGAGTGAATAATACATATGTATTATCCTCAACTTTAATTAATGGCGAGTCATATATATCTCGACTTTTCATACTGAATGTAAGCTTATCAATAAATGTTTTCGCACTACTCTCTGACAAACCTCCAAGACGCAGAATGCCTACAAGAGCACTGTGACTATAATGTATTTTTTTCTTTTTATTTTTGGAAATATAAGTAATAACAGAATATCCCCTAACCCACTCACGGATGGTGAGCCCTAGAACTACAGTATTAACATCATTACTCGAAATTACATCAAAGAGAGAAACCAAGGCAGGTAACTCTTCAAGGATTACCATCCTATGGTCAATTTTTCCAGGCCACTCTGTAATATCTTTAAGTAAATTTTCCTCAAGATTATACTTAGCGACTCCTTCCCAAAAATTCTGGCTAATTTTTCTTGAAAGTCTTTCATTGGAGATCACATCATACCTCTCAAGACTATCAATTGTTCTATCAAAAACTACAACTGATTCAATCCCCTCTCTCTTGTAATCTTCTGGAATATCCTTTGACTCCATCGTTAATAATTGATTATCAAAATAGATACAGCTTTTTGTACATGTGAGAAGTTCATTCCAAATGAGAGCATAGTAAAAAACAGGGATTGCTTTTTTTATATCCTCTTCAACCATTACAATATTTTCCGGCAAGACAATTACGTCCCCTTTGCAGAGTTTATTCTCATAGGAAAACATTTTTAACGTAAGAGTCAAATAGTTCACTATTTTATCTAATGCTGAATCAGGAGAGAACGACTTTCCTTCATCATTTTTAATATTCCGAGCATTTGTAGTAAGCATTGATTCTTTGAAATCAAAGCTTTGTATATTTTTCTCTATCAAATCCTGGAGAAAATACCCCTCATCCAGAGCATGGCTAATTACGGACCAACATTGTTCCCGTACCGATTTTTTCATGATCTCTAAATTATGTAATCCATCCTTGATGCCATCAAGTAGATTTTCAGAAATTTGACATGTTGTTAATACTTTTTTCGTCAAGTCTATTATTTCCTGACTACTACAATTTTTAATAATTGATTCTAAAAAAACATTTCTTTTCTCTCTTTTATCAAAGTCATGCATTTGGAAATTTTTAAAATTTTTAACATGATACTCAAGAAAGCTATGTAACCCTCCTTCATTTCCAGTCGAGCTTAATGCATTGACTAATCGTTTGGTTTTGTAATTAACGCAATCCTTAGCTAATTCTTTAAAATTTATATTTGACATTGAAAAGGTTCCTTTTAAATTGAATCCACCATATTTAAAACTGTCAGACTTCATAAAAAATGACAGCAAGTAAAAAAACACGCATAAAAGAAACGGCTTATGCGATATTAAAATTAATAACATAAAAAATCAATAAAAGATAAAACCCTGTCTCTTATACACATCTCCGAGCCCACGAGACA
>NZ_JAAQOK010000034.1:0-57498 GCF_011683705.1 Enterobacter sp. 725m/11
TCCGTCGTCGGCAGCGTCAGATGTGTATAAGAGACAGACATAAACAAACAAAAAAAATCCCGGTTATTTCAGAGAAAGAAGAAATAACCGGGAACTTTTCTTTTTAGTTAATTGTCGCGCTTATTTTAAGTTATCGGGAAAGTTTTTCGGTAACTCGCTGGCTGCGCAGGCAATCACGCTTTCGTTGTTCGCACCGCAGTCGCGTACAAAGGTGATGGTGGCAAATTCGTCAATCACTTCTGTTGGATAGGCCGGCCCCGCATCGCGATAGCTGTTCATCAGCGGAATATGGTCGTTCTGGAAGCAGACGGTTTTTTCCGGGTTGTTCATGACCCAACGCGGGAAGAAGATGGTGCCGTGGAACAGTTTGTCGCCCAGGTTCACAATCAGGCTAACGTCCGTACCGGTTGGCTCGGTCCAGGAGATTTTATAGATGCTCTCCCCTACCCGCACGATGTAAGCCTGCTGATCTTTAACCCAACGGTTCGCCACCAGACCGCTGTGAATACGGTAGTCGAGAGTAGTCTCGTTTTTGACGTAAATTTCGTAATTCCAGCCGTTGTCATAGGTATAAACCAGATGTTTGCCAACGAAGCCGCTTAAGTCGTGTTTGTCGAATGTGTTCATAAGATGTCTCCTTCGTTTTGATGAGACGATCTTAAGCCTTCAAAAAATGAATGAATAACGCTATTTTTTAATCAAATTCATCCAAATTTTAGATAAATTATGCACAAGACGACGCTGGAACAGTGGGCCTTACTGGAAAAAGTGGTGGATGCGGGCAGCTTTGCCAAAGCTGCGGAAGAAACCCACCGCAGTCAGTCCTCGGTGAGCTATAACCTGTCGCTGCTGCAGGAGCGGCTGGGCGTGGCGCTGCTGGCGCCGGAGGGGCGCAGGGCGGTGTTGACCCCGGCCGGAGAACTGCTTCTCGGCCAGGTGAAACCGCTGCTGAAAGCGTTTTCGTATGTCGAGACGCGTGCGGCGACCCTTCGTAACGGGATGCGCACGCGTCTGGACCTGGTGGTGGACTCGATTTTCCCACGCCGCCGCCTGTTCGCCATTCTGCGTCAGTTCCAGCAGAGGTATCCGCAAACTCAGGTCCGCCTCACGGAGGTGCTGGAAAATACCCGCGCCGATGCCATGAACAACGAGGCCGATGTGATGGTTTTAACCCGCCGCCAGGACATTACCGGGCTCGGCGAATGGCTGATGAACATTGACTTTGTCGCCGTGGCGCATCACCGGCATCCCCTCTTTAGCCTCGACGCGCCGCTGAATGATGAGATGCTGCGCCCGTGGCCGCTAATCCAGATTGCGGACAGCCAGAACGCCGCGCGGGCTGCAGGCGAGTCGTGGACGTTCTCGACCATCGACGCTGCCATAGAGGCGGTCGTCTCGCAGGTCGGCTACGGCTGGCTGCCAGAGGAACGCATTCAGCCCCAGCTGGAGCAAGGCGTACTGAAACTCCTCCCGCTGAGCCACGGCGTTCGTCGGGCCACGCCGCTGCATCTGATCGTGAAGCGCACCCTCGCCCCGCTGGATGAGCAGGTTGAAACCCTGCTGCGCCTTTTTAGCCAGGAGCCGTCATCATCACCTGCTACGCTTTAAGGTCCGAACGTTAAAACGATAAGGAGCTGATGATGAAAATCGACTTTGCGGGGAAAGTGGCCCTGGTCACCGCCTCAACCGGCGGGATCGGGTTTGCCATTGCCAGAGGCCTGGCAGAAAGCGGCGCGGAAGTGATCGTTAATGGCCGCAGCACCGACTCGGTGAACAAAGGTATTCAGCAGCTGCAGCAGGTTGTGCCTGGCGTGCAGGTGCGTGCAGCCATTGCCGATCTCAGCACCGCGGAAGGGGTTGAATCGCTGCTGAAGGTTGCGAGCGACGTCGATATTCTGGTGAACAACGCCGGGATTTACGGCCCACAGGATTTCTATGGCACCGACGATGAAACCTGGGAGCGCTACTGGCAGACCAACGTGATGTCCGGCGTGCGCCTCTCCCGCGCCCTGCTGCCGGGCATGGTGAAAAAAGGCTGGGGCCGCGTGGTGTTTATCTCCTCCGAGTCAGCCTGCAATATCCCGGCAGACATGATCCACTACGGGGTGACCAAAACGGCACAGCTTTCGCTGGCGCGCGGGCTGGCGAAGTTCGTGGCGGGAAGCGGCGTGACGGTGAACAGCGTGCTGCCGGGCCCGACGATGTCCGACGGTTTCGCTGAAATGATGAAAGATGAGATCGAGAAAACCGGTAAATCGCTGGAGCAGCTGGCGAAAGAATTTGTCATGACCAACCGCCCCAGCTCGGTTATCCAGCGCGCCGCCACCGTTGAAGAGGTGGCTAATATGGTGATTTATGTCTGTTCGACGCAGGCCTCCGCCACCTCAGGCGCGGCATTGCGCGTCGATGGTGGCGTGGTGGATGACATTATTTAATGTCGTCAGGCGGCGCTGCCCGCGACACGACGGGCGGTAATGTAACGCTCCTGCCAGTAGTCATCAGTCAGGGTTGAGACCGTTACGCCCTGGCTGCTGGAGGCATGAATAAACTGGCTGTTACCGATATACACACCAACGTGTCTGCGGTTCGGGCCCGTCTGGAAGAAGACCAAATCTCCCGCCTTCAGACGGTATTGCGCTACCTGTACACCGCGATGGATCTGCTCGCTCGTCGTGCGCGGCAGATAAAGATGCGCCGCATCGCTGAACAGATGCTGCATAAGCGCGGAGCAATCCACTCCGCGGTGCGTGGTGCCGCCCCACTGATAGTGAGTCCCTTTCCATTTCTGGTATTGATCCAGTATCCGGGAGCGGAGTGGGCCTGTCTCCTGGTGAAGCAGGGCCGACTTCACCGGCGATTCCGCAAATGTGCTATCGGCGGAGATCATCGATGCGGGCAACTGAAAACTCAGTGCGGAAAACGAAGCAAAACTTAACGTGAGGATTGAAATAAGCGATCTGAATGTCATATCTAAACAGGAGCTAAGAGTGAATTTTTCCTTACCTGTGGAGGCCAACGTTCCCCCGAAATATCTTTCGATGTGGCGATAATATAGACTGCTCACTTTTTCACCAATCATTATTGAGGCCAAAATTGGACTCACTTTCAGATCGCAAGATTGAGAAAAAAAAGGGTGGTGATGTAAGGACTGTTCAGATAAAGCAGGTAAACTGATCGACAGAATGTGTAATTCAGCTAAGACGTATTTATGACCAATATGATTGCCGACGAGACGGTGGCGAAATCCAGCGTGCTCTCTGTCTTTGACTTTGACGGGACGCTCACGCACCACGACAGCTTTATCCCTTTCCTGCGTTTTGCCTTTGGGAAACGCTACTTTGCGGGTCGTCTGGTGCGCATGGCGCTGCCCACGCTCCACTGCGTGCGCCGCAAGCTGACGCGTGATGAGCTGAAGGAAGTGCTGATTAAAACGTTCCTGACAGGCGTGGACGAACACTGGCTACGCCAGCAGGCGGAAGCCTTTTGCGAAAAATACTGGAACAAGCTGATGCGCCCCGAAGGGGTTCTGGCGGTGGCGGCTGAGGTGAATTCCGGCGCGGAAGTGACCATCTGCTCTGCGTCGCCGGCGCTGGTGCTCCAGCCGTGGGCGGACAGGCTCGGCATTAAGCTGATTGGCACGCAGCTGGAAGTGAAGGACGGCAAGCTGACGGGACGCATTACGGGCAATAACTGCCGTTGCGCCCAGAAAGTGGCAAGGCTGGAGAAGGTGTATGGCGATCTGAACGACTATCATCTGCGAGCCTGGGGCGACACCCGCGGCGACCACGAACTGCTGGCCGCGGCGCAGGATCCACACTGGCGGCACTTCCATCACCCGCGCAAGCGCCGGAATTCACCGATTAAGGGTTAGGTGCGGTCTGTTGCCCTCACCCCAGCCCTCTCCCACAGGGAGAGGGAGAAAAGCGGTGCATCAGGCCTCACGTTTCCCCGGGAACATCACGCTCGCAATAATCCCCAGCGCCAGCACACCTAACACCACAAACAGGCTGGCCGTCGCGCCAATGCTGTAACCGTGGTGCCAGAAGTGATCGGTCGCATTCAGACCCAGCTTGAACGCCACGAAGAACAGCAGCAGCACCACCGCTTTCTCCAGGTGCACCAGATACTGCTTGAGTGCTTCCAGCACAAAATAGAGGGTACGCAGGCCGAGAATGGCGAACATCATGGCGCTGTAGATAATCAGCGGCTCGCGGCTTACCGCAATAATCGCCGGTACGGAGTCAAACGCGAACATCACGTCAGAGAGTTCCACCACCGCCACGCAGAGCAGCAGCGGCGTTGCATAGCGCTTCGCCTTCTTCACGCGGCCAACCGTTACGTCCTGGTTTTCCGGCTTTTCAAGCTCCGCATCCACCTCTTTCTGCGTCAGGATAAACGCGTTGCTGCTGATTTTGGGCCAGACGGGATAGAAGCGTTTCACCAGGCGATAGGCAAGGTGACCCGAGTAATCTTCCACTTCGTCACTCTCTTCATTGCGCTTGAGCATCATCACCGCCGTCCAGCCGACGACCAGCGCAAAAATAACCTCCACGTACGGCCCCAGGCTCAGCAGGCTGGTGCCGATCGCCACGAAAATACCGCGGAAGACAATCGCCCCCAGCACGCCCCAGTAGAGCACACGGTGACGGTACTTATCCGGCACGCCGAACCAGGCAAAGATCGCCATCATCACGAACAGGTTATCGATGGAGAGCACCTCTTCCAGCGCGTAACCGGTGAGGAACAGGCTCGCCATCTCGGCGCCGTGGTGGATGTACAGAAAACCGGCGAAGGCCATCGCCATCGAGAACCAGAAAACGGACCACATGGCCGCACTTTTCAGCGAAACAGGTTTATCGTGACGGTGCATGAAGAGGTCGATAAACATCGCCCCAACGGCCATCACCACAAAGACAACAACGGTTTCAGTCGGGAAACCGAGATGAGCAGAAGCCATGAATCTATCCTTAACCTTCATCTGCGCGCTGGCAGAGGCAACGTTTGCAACAAAAAAAGAAAACGCCCGTATCACCGGGCAAGAGAATAATAATAACACTTCTTCGCGCCAGCCCGGCAATGTAAATGTGATGTTAAAAGTGCCAGGATTTCTCTTACGTCTTCCGGGAAGGCAACGTGTTCTTCCGGAGATTATTCTTTCATTATTATGAAAGTTTTATTATCTGAGCTGAACCTGACATACGGCAAGTAGTAAATAAGCCGTAAAATTCTCACACTGAATTGCTGATAAAACCCTGATAAAAACAACCTAACTCATTGATTTTAAAACAACCAAAGACAAATCATGACGTTCTCACTTTATTTTTTTTAAACGCTTGTTAACCTGACCCAGAAAAATATTCAGACTTCTTGTGATGGAAGTTTTTCACATGGACTGGTAAGCGATGATGAATATCCACCTTAATGTTTCATATTAACGGAATATCCACATCCCGTGACCACAACAACGCTTTCGAGTGACTAACCCGAAATAATACTGTTCTACCTTTTACACACTGAGGAATATTTTAAAAAATGAATAAATCCGTTATTACCATGGGATTTTTATTGGCTGCAATTGCCAGTCCTTCCAGCCATGCAGCGCCAGGTAAAGGCGCAGGGACCATTGAATTCACGGGTATGATTACCGCGAGCACCTGTGATGTCGATATTAACGGTCAGGGCGGGAACCCAACGATCGATATGGGTACCATCTCGTCTTCAGCATTTAAAGAAAAAGGTGACGTTGCGGGTATTCACCGTATCCAGATAGAACTGTCTAACTGCGATACCGCCGTCCTTAAATCAGCTGGAGCACGATTTGGCGGTGCCTATGATGCTAATGATAATAATCTGCTCGCGCTTAAAACCGGTGGCGACGCCGCAACGGGTTTGGGTATTGAATTCCTGAATGAAGATGGGACATCGTTAAAACTGGGCGACAACCCGAATAAATTTGTTCCTATTACCGGTGATGGCACCACGGGGGCAGCCACCCTGCTGTATTCAGCCCGTTATAAATCATCCCTGGATGCTGTGACCGCCGGTAAGGCAGATGCGGTTGCGGATTACACCATTATCTATAAATAAATCATTCAACTCAGTTCCGGGCAATGAATAACAGCCCGGAACGCAAGGACGTTTTATGTTAAGGAAACGCTATCTGACGCTGCTGGCTCTGCTCTTTGGCTCTTGTATGTCACACGCCAGTGTGACCTTATCCAATACGCGAGTGGTATATCATGCGGACAAGAAAGAGAGCAATATTACAGTCAGAAATAATACTGCCAGCCCGTTCCTGGTACAGAGCTGGGTACAGGGCAAAGATTCACAGGGCACCAAAGCCCCGTTTATTGTGACGCCACCGCTTTTTCGCATGGATGCAGGTAAGTCCAACGCGCTACGTATTATCTATAACGGCGCGCCTTTACCGCAGGATCGCGAGTCGCTTTTCTGGATCAACGTAAAATCGATCCCCTCCTCTTCCAGAGAGGACATTAATAAACTGCAGATAGCGGTAAATACCCGAATCAAATTATTTTATCGTCCGTCAAATTTAATGGATGAACCCACGGATATTAGTAAGAATGTGCAATGGTCTGTTAAAAATAACGAACTCATCGTACGCAACAACTCGTCTTATTACATTTCCTTTGCGGAGGTGAAGATCAATAACAAAGCATGGTCAGAGATTGACATGCTCGCGCCTAAAAGCAGCACAACATTCACGCTCAGAAACACGCTTTTAAAAAACAATGCCACCGTACAATGGAAATATATCAATGATTATGGCGGCAACAGCCAGTTAATCACACAAAAAATAGAATAACGATTTTAAAACAATAACCTCACAGGGGTATTTTTCATGACTATATTTTGGGGCATTCGTCCAGCGCTTTGCTTTGCCTGGATATTACCCAGCGCATTATACGCCAGTGATTACTTCGACCCGGCCTTTCTGGAAACGGGTGGCGCGCCGCGTACCGCCGTCGATCTTTCTCTCTTTGAGAACAAAGAGAGCCAGACACCCGGCGTTTATCGTGTTGACCTGTTTATTAACAATAAAATGTTCGACACGCGCGATATCACGTTTCGACTCGAAGAGAACGCGCAGCATAAAAATATCCTCGCACCCTGCCTCAGCGAGGAGACGCTCCAGTCGTTTGGTGTTAAAACGGCGGCATTCCCGTTGCTCCGGGACGATACCCAGGGCTGCGCGAATCTGTCGGCGATCCCTCTCGCAAGCAGCGAATTTGACTTCAGCGAGCAGGCGTTAAGGCTCAGCATTCCCCAGGCGGCCCTGGACAGCCACGCTCACGGCTACATCGATCCTGCGCGCCGGGAACAGGGTATTCCGGGCCTGATGCTCAGCTACAACTACAGCGGCGCCACGTGGACCTCGCACAACGGGACGGGAACCGATAGCCAGTACCTCAGCCTGCGTCCGGGACTGAACGTTGGACCCTGGCGTTTACGCAATTTCTCGACCTGGAGTAACAGCCAGGGGCAAGCTGGGCGCTGGGAATCGGTTTATACCTATTTGCAGCGTGATATCAGCGCCCTGAATAGCCAGCTGATTGTCGGGGATAACAGTTCTACCGCAGAAGTCTTTGATAGCACCCCGTTTCGCGGCGTTCAGCTTTACTCGGATGAACAGATGCTTCCGGGCAGCCTGCGAGGCTATGCGCCGGTGATCCGCGGTATTGCTCGTACTAATGCCCAGATCACTATTTTTCAGAACGGCTACAGCATTTATCAAAGCTATGTCCCGCCCGGTGAATTTGTCATCAACGATCTTTACCTCGGCAGCAGCGGCGAGCTGAAAGTTGTGGTGAAAGAGGCGGATGGCAGCGAACAAGTCTCTTTAGTGCCTTACGCGTCGTTAGCGGTTATGCAGCGGGAAGGGCAATACAAATATGAAGTCATTAGCGGCAGCTATCGTTCCAGCAGCAGCGATGCTGAGAATGCCCTGTTTTCACAAGGGAGCCTGATTTACGGTCTGCCGTGGGAAACCTCGATATACGGAGGCATGCAGGCTGCCAGTCAATATCAGTCCCTGCTTTTTGGCATGGGTAAAAACATGGGCGATTTTGGCGCACTGTCATTTGATATTACCCAGGCCTGGGCCACCACTAAACAGGCAGAGAAAAACCGGGGACAGTCGCTACGCCTGCGCTATAACAAAAATTTGCTGTCTACCGGCACTAACGTTGCGATTGCGGGCTATCGCTACTCGACGTCCGATTTCTACACGCTCGGTGAAACCCTGAGCAGCTATCACTCGCAACCCTCGCGCCTGGATCGACGCCGTAGCCGTACAGAACTGACGCTAAACCAAAACCTGGGAGAAAACCTCGGCTATCTCTCCGCCATGCTGGTCAGCGAAGACTACCACACGAGCCAAAAACGCACGACCTCCGCCACGCTGGGCTATGGCAACAGCTGGAACGGGATCAGCTATAGCCTGAATTACAACCACTATCTGAACGTGACAAAAGAGGATAACCAGCGTCTCTATAACCAGGACAATCTGTTCAGCCTGAGCGTGAGCGTCCCTCTGGACAAATGGCTCCGCTCCACGCGTGCCGGTTACACCTTCTCTGCGGCGGAAAAACGCTCGCCAGGCCACAGTGTTTCCCTGAGCGGCAGCGCCCTTGAGGACAATAACCTGAACTGGAGCGTACAGCAGAATATCAACCCAGGGAGCCAGGCAAACAGCAGCGATGCCTCGCTTAGCTATAACGGACGCTATGCGCAGGTTGGCGCCGGGTATGGCTATAGCCGGGACGCGCAGCGGCTGAATTACAGCCTGCGCGGGGGCGTGCTGGTTCATCCTCATGGCGTCACGCTGGCGCAGTCGCTGGGTGAAACGGTCGCTCTGGTTGAAGCGCCGGATGCCGCAGGTGTCAGCGTCCGTAACCACACGGGCGTGCGCACCGACCCCTGGGGCTATGCGGTGGTGCCTTACCTGACACCTTATCAGGAGAGCAATATCCAGCTGCGTCCCGATACATTACCTGACGATGTCGAGCTGGAAAGTAACAGCCATAAAGTCGTTCCCACCCGGGGGGCTATCGTTCGGGCACGTTTCACCACGGCGGTGGGTAAACGCCTGATGATGACGCTGAAAGATGCGCAGGGCAAACCCGTTCCGTTCGGTGCCATTGTTTCTCAGAATACAGCCACCAGCATTGTGGGTGATGAAGGCAGCGTATTCCTCACCGGGATGGCAGAAAAAGGGACGTTAGACGTGAGCTGGGGTAAGAAACCCGATCAGCGTTGCCAGGTTCACTATCAGCTTTCTGGCCAGGAACCCACGATTAGCGGAATTGTGCAGTTAACGCAGACCTGCAAATCATCCGTTAATAAATAAAGGAATTAAAAATGAAAAAATTAACGTTACTCGCGTGCCTGGCAGCAGGGGGATTGATGGGCGCGCCAGCTTATGCTGATGTTGTAGGAAGCTGCTGGCCGACATCAACCGTATCTGGTCAGGCGCACAAGTTTGATATTATCGAAAACCTTACTGCCGACGACGTACCCGGCACAACCCAATCCACATGGAATAATAAAGGTAATTTTAATGGTATCTGCCTCTGTCAGGACTCCAGCGTGCCAGAAAGTATCTTATTTCGATTTACCAGTACGAAACTGGGCACAGGAGGCGGCAAACGTAACGCAGACTTTATCTATTATCCTCTGGATGCGGAAAAGGGTATTAATATCGGTATAAATGTCGTTCTTGGTGGCGAGGATGAATTGCGGTATATCCCGGTTGATTTGAGTAATACCGCCGGTGTTGATAATGGACGTCCTGCGACAAATAACTGTGATGATAAAAACGACCATACTCTGTTCGCAACCGGCTCCAGCGGGACTGTCTCTCTGGAATTAACTAAACCGCTTCCTTCAGGCCGCATTGATATTCCTATGCAGGAATTAGTGACCATTTTTGCCAAAAAACAGACGGGGAGTTATGACACCTCCAGACCTTTTGTCACACTTAATTTCCAACTGTCAATTGATATTCCACCACAATGCATGATTAATGACGGGCAAACCATCAAGGTCCCGTTTGGCAATATTACCGCGAATGAATTTAAGCCCGAGGCCACCGGTAAGCAAAAAAGCGTGGATATTCGTGTGACTTGCAAAAATCCTGAAGATGAAAGCAAGGTGAGTATTAAGTTCCGCGCGTCCGATTTTAATGGCTCTGGTTTTATCAAGACCCATAATGATGAAGGTGAGCGCAATGATTTAGGGATAAAACTTGAACACAACGGGAATAAAATTGATGGCAGCAGTTCGGCCGTACCAACGCAGGAGGGGAATGTCACTATTATAGCAACACCTGTCCAACAAGGAGAAAAGTCTCCACAACCGGGAAAATTTGAAGCCACATCCACGCTGGATTTCGAGTTTAAATAAAGAAAAAACTTAATACAGCGTAGAAACCTCTTATTTCCCGGCAACACATAGCGCTATACAAATGAGTTGCCGGGTATGAAAAATGGATTTGTATAAGGATATATACTATGAAACTCAAAACGAAAACGCGTGTAGCGCTTTGCGTTGCAGCTTTATCAGGTACTGGCATCACGGCATCACAGGTTATCGCCAGCGATATCGAGCCTTATTCTGTCCCTGTATCTATTAAGGGTGAAAAACAAAAAGACTATTTCGGTATGACGATGACCACGATCGGTAAGTTTTCCGATAAGGACAATGGTTCGCATATCGCGGGTGAAGATATTGTCATTACGGCCCCCTGGGGGGATGGCGCAAAAGGGATCGCGTACGTCATTTTCGGGACTTCCGGTGGGAAACCCATGCAGCAAGTCAATAACGTAGGTGAATTCGATCCGCAAAACGCGCTTAAAATTATCCACAGCAATAAAGCGAATAAGCCTGGCTCAGTGACGACAAAATGGATGGGCGTCGCGGTACGTAAAATAGGTGATATTAACGGCGATGGATATGATGATTTAGTCATCGCCTCCCACTGGCATGATCAGGTCTATATTATCTGGGGCGGACCGCATCACCGTACCGGCGCGCGTCTTTCTAATCAGATTGACCTCAATGATATCGACAACGGCGACGCTCGCCTGGGTATTCGCATCCGTACGGTGAATTCTTCAGGCAATGCGAATACCGGCGGCTGGTTTGGCGCCGCGGTAGGCCCAATTAAATATAAAAATTCTGCCGTGGCTAACAAGATGGTCGATCTTGCTATCGGCGATATCGAAGGCACGGGCGGACGCGGCGGCGCCGTCATTATCTACGGCGCTCAAAAGCCAGGCGATCAGTGGCAGAACATTGATATTAAGCGCAACAACCTGGGCGACTGGGAGATCCCTGCCGCGACCGGCGCCTATATTCGTCCGCAGATGACCGCCACCAACGGCCCGGATAAACCCCTTAACTACAATCTTGGGCAGCAGATCAGCGATGTCGGGGATATTAACGGCGACGGCTTCAGTGATTACCTGATCGTCGACCCGGAATCGGTCAATGAAGGCCGTAAATCAGAGAACAGCGGCACTGATGGACGCGGCACGGCCTATCTCGTCTACGGCAGCAGCTTCAACCAGGGGAATCTCGACATCGCCTCGCTAAACGCGACGCAGGCAACCCGCATTCACGGTATGGGGGCGGCTTTCCTGGGTGGTCAGTCCGGCGGAGGTGAAGGAAGTAACGATCATAGCGCGTATACGCAGGATAAGCCCAATAACGGCACCATTACGCCATTAGGTAATTTCCTTAATGCTCACGCTAACGCTTTTGCGATTAGCGCCCCTGCCGACATGGGTATTGATAAAAAACGTTCCGGGCTGGTCTGGATTATTAAAGGTAAGGCCGACGGCAGTAAGCTGCCATCGTCTCTGTTCCTCGATGCGGCGCACACCCGGCTGAACTACAACAAAACATTTAGCGTACACGATGGCTATGCTATTTACGCCGAAAGGCCTGGCAGCAAGCTGGCAGGGTTCGGGAACAGCATTCTCGGTAATGTGGACTTGAACGGCGACGGTAAAAAAGACCTGGTGATCGGCGATCCGAATGCGGTAAACGGCAGCGGCACGCAGGTGGGCGCCGTGTACGTCATCAACGGCGGTAAAAGCCTGGATGACTACGCTGACGATGAAGAAGGCATGATCAATATTAATACGCTGGTGAGAGAAGGCGTTGCGAAAGTCTACTGGGGTAAAAATCAGTATGAAAAATTCGGCGCGTCCATTGCGGCCGGGAGCTTCAATGGCTTCACTCAGGACAGTCTCGCCATTGGTTCTTACCGTGATAACACCTGGACGGGTAAGGTCACCTTCCGCATTGCGGATTACGCTATACCGGATTAATGCTTACATCATCTGAATGGGCAACACCGCCGGGGAAGAGACTCCCCGGCAATTTATTGCGCATTTTGCAGCGCCTGCGCGCACGCCCAGGCGCTCGACCACGCCCACTGGAAATTATATCCGCCAAGCCAGCCGGTCACGTCCATTACCTCGCCAATAAAGTAGAGCCCCGGTACGTTACGCGCTTCCATCGTGCGTGAAGAAAGCTCATTCGTATCAACGCCGCCCAGCGTCACTTCCGCCGTGCGATACCCCTCGGTACCGTTTGGCTGAACGCGCCAGTTCGTTAGCGTATCCACCAACGTCTCCTGCTCGCGGCTGTTAAGCTGCTTGAGCGACACATCCGGGATCTGCCCCAGCCCCTGCAAACACTCCACCAGACGCTTCGGCAGCTGCATCGCCAGGGTATTTTTCAGGCTCTGATTCGGGTGCGCGGCGCGCTGTTCGTTGAGGAACGCGTCCAGATCGCTGTCCGGCAGCAGATTCACCGAGACAAATTCCCCCGGCTGCCAGTAGCTGGAGATTTGCAGGACCGCCGGGCCGGAGAGACCGCGGTGGGTAAAGAGCAGGTTTTCGCGGAACACCGTCCCGTCTTCGGCAGTAATAACGGAGGGAACAGAGACGCCGGACAGCGTCTGAAGCTGTTCCAGCAGCGGCTTATGCAGCGTGAACGGCACCAGCCCGGCGCGGGTTGGCAGCACCTTCAGGCCAAACTGCTCGGCAATCTTGTAGCCGAACGGTGACGCGCCCAGCCCCGGCATCGACAGACCGCCGCTGGCGATCACCAGGTTATCGGCGCTGACGGTGTCACCGTTCAGCTGCAGCGTGTACCCCTTCTCGTCGCGGGCCACCTCCAGCACTTCAGTGCGCAGGCGCATGACCACGCCGCCCTTCTCGCACTCGGCCACCAGCATATCGACAATCTGCTGCGCGGAGTCGTCGCAGAAGAGTTGCCCGAGCGTCTTTTCATGCCACGCGATCCCGTGCTTACCCACCAGGTCGATAAAGTCCCACTGGGTGTAACGCGCCAGCGCAGATTTGCAAAAATGGCGGTTCTGGCTCAAATAGGCCGCGGGTTCGACATAAAGATTGGTGAAGTTGCAGCGCCCGCCGCCTGACATCAGGATCTTGCGGCCTGGCTTTTTTCCGTTGTCCAGCAACAGCACGCGACGACCCGCCTGTCCGGCCATCGCCGCACAAAACATACCCGCCGCACCGGCGCCAATAACCACGGCATCAAACCTTTCCACGTCAAAACCCTCTTCGTTAACTGCCGCGGATTGTAAAGTTTCCTCTGTGGTCACACCAGCGTAAAAAGATATTACAAAGCCATTCCATTGAAATTTAACGATTATCCTTTCAGGCACTTTTCCCAAATCAGGTGGTATGTCAAAAAAAGTCTATATTTCACTTTGCCCGTTGCGCATTTGTCCTGGATAATGCGCCGCGTTCATGTCCTCAAAATGGCGTAACGTCCTATGCTACATTTGTTTGCCGGCCTGGATTTACATACCGGGCTTTTACTATTGCTTGCTCTGGTTTTTGTACTGTTTTACGAAGCGATCAACGGCTTCCACGACACTGCAAACGCAGTAGCAACGGTTATCTACACTCGCGCAATGCGATCGCAGCTTGCGGTTGTTATGGCGGCGGTATTTAACTTTTTTGGTGTCCTCCTGGGCGGACTGAGCGTTGCGTATGCGATCGTGCATATGCTGCCAACGGATCTGCTGCTTAACGTGAGTTCCGGTCATGGCCTCGCCATGGTGTTCTCAATGCTGCTTGCTGCCATTATCTGGAACCTCGGTACCTGGTATTTTGGCCTGCCTGCATCCAGTTCTCACACCCTCATCGGCGCGATTATCGGTATCGGGTTAACCAACGCCCTGATGACCGGGACATCGGTTGTTGATGCGCTGAATCTGCCTAAAGTACTGGGCATTTTCGCTTCTCTCATCGTCTCCCCTATCGTGGGTCTGGTGGTTGCGGGTGGATTGATTTTCATCCTGCGTCGCTACTGGAGCAACACGAAGAAACGTGCGCGTATCCACCTGACGCCAGCAGAGCGTGAGAAGAAAGACGGCAAGAAAAAGCCGCCATTCTGGACGCGTATCGCCCTGATCATTTCTGCTATCGGCGTGGCCTTCTCTCACGGCGCGAACGACGGGCAGAAAGGCATTGGTCTGGTGATGCTGGTTCTGATCGGTGTCGCACCGGCGGGCTTCGTGGTGAATATGAACGCCTCGGGTTACGAAATCACCCGTACCCGTGATGCGGTCAACAACGTTGAAACCTATTTCCAGCAGCACCCTGAGCTGCTGAAAAAAGCGACCGGCGTTGACCAGCTGATCCCTTCTCCGGAAGCCGGTGCCACCACCGCGCCTGGCGAATTCCACTGCCATCCGGCTAACGCGATTAACGCGCTGGAACGTGCCAAAGGTATGCTGGGCAACATCGAAAGCTACGATAAACTGGCCGTTGAACAGCGTGGTCAGCTGCGTCGTATCATGCTCTGTATCTCCGACGTGACCGATAAAGTCGCGAAGCTGCCAGAGGTGAATGGTGACGACAAGCGTCTGCTGAAGAAACTGAAAAGCGATATGCTCAATACCATTGAGTACGCGCCAATCTGGATCATCATGGCCGTCGCGCTGGCGCTGGGTATCGGTACGATGATTGGCTGGCGTCGTGTGGCGACCACCATCGGCGAGAAGATCGGTAAGAAAGGCATGACCTATGCGCAGGGTATGTCCGCGCAGATGACGGCGGCAGTGTCTATCGGTCTGGCGAGCTACACCGGTATGCCGGTATCCACCACCCACGTACTCTCCTCGTCCGTGGCAGGTACCATGATTGTTGACGGCGGCGGTCTGCAGCGCAAAACCGTGACCAACATTCTGATGGCCTGGGTGTTTACGCTTCCGGCTTCTATCCTGCTGTCAGGCGGGTTGTACTGGATTTCGCTGAAGCTGATTTAATTGGCTGAAGGCGACAAAAAGCGGGTCAGGAAACTGACCCGCTTTTTTTATGCTCAGTGCCAAATCATCAACGCAATCATACTGACCACGACCAGCCCACACAGGGCGCTGGTTAAAATGAACTGACGACGCAGACGCTCGCAGCGACGGATAAACTCTTCATCGTGATGATCGCGGTAGCGCTGGTAGTAGATATACCCCACCAGACGCATCTGCTTGCTGGGCTGTCCATGCGAGGTGAAGAACCCTCCACCGTCCACATACTGATACAGCAACGGATCGCAACCACGAAGTACCACTAACAGCGCACGTAACGATGAGAAGTAGCGCGCCATATTCACTATGCAAACTACGCATAACGCCCAAAACAATGCGACGGTGCTAATCATACATCCTCCCCGGCGTCCGCCCACGAAGCAAGGCTCCTGAGCTACCGCACCCCAATGCCCTGACAGACAGTTCAGTGAAAGAATGACTAAAAGTCGATCCGGTTCGCGTTTTAATATCCGAACGGCTCATTAAATAGTGTAGGAGATCCGTTAATTTTTTTGCCACAAGGTTAATCGTTATCAACACCAAAGCTTGAAAAATATGTTTAACTGGGCCGTAATGAAAGCATCAGACGACGGCTTTCCCATTTAGTCATCGATAACTTAAGGAAGGAGTAACACTATGGCTTACAAACACATTCTTATCGCGGTAGATCTCTCCCCGGAGAGCAAAGTGCTGGTTGATAAAGCAGTATCTATGGCACGTCCCTACAACGCGAAAGTCTCCCTGATTCACGTTGATGTGAATTACTCCGACCTCTACACCGGTCTGATCGACGTCAATCTGGGCGATATGCAGAAACGCATCTCTGAAGAAACGCATCACGCGCTGAGCGAGCTCTCCACCAACGCGGGCTATCCGATCACCGAAACCCTGAGCGGCAGCGGCGACCTGGGTCAGGTGCTGGTTGATGCGATTAAGAAATACGATATGGATCTGGTGGTATGCGGTCACCATCAGGACTTCTGGAGCAAGCTGATGTCTTCAGCACGCCAGCTGATTAACACCGTTCACGTGGACATGCTGATTGTTCCGCTGCGCGACGAAGAAGACGAGTAAGTGCAAAAAAAGCGGCACTGAAAGTAGGCCGGGTAAGGCGAAGCCGCCACCCGGCTTTTTTTATTCTGGCGTACCCGAATAAATATCAAACCGATGCCCTTTCGTGGTCACCGCGTTAGTAGTCGCGACGTCCGCCAGCGGCGGCGCGTAATCCGGACGCTTCACCACGACCCGCTTCGTCGCGAGCTGACGAGCCGGCTCCAGCAGGCCGTCTGCGTCTAAATCCGGCCCCACCAGCGACTGAAATACCCGCATCTCTTTCTTCACCAGCGCGCTTTTCTGCTTATGCGGGAACATCGGGTCGAGGTAGACAACCTGCGGACGCGGGGTGATGTCCGTCAGCGCCGTCAGGCTTGACGCGTGGATAAGCTGCAAACGCTCCTGCAGCCACGGGCCGATTTCCGGGTCCGCATAGCCTCGCGTCAGCCCGTCGTCGAGCAGCGCGGCAACAACCGGATTACGCTCCAGCATCCGCACCCGGCAGCCCACCGACGCCAGCACAAACGCATCGCGTCCCAGCCCCGCCGTGGCGTCCACCACGTCCGGGAGATAGCTCCCCTTAATGCCGACCGCTTTGGCCACCGCTTCGCCGCGACCGCCGCCGAACTTACGCCGGTGCGCCATCGCGCCACCGACAAAATCGACAAAAATCCCGCCGAGCTTCGGTTCATCGCGCTTGCGTAATTCGAGATGTGCTGTCGTCATTACCAGCGCCATCAGGTTCTCTTCATCGTGCTCCAGCCCCCAGCGGGCCGCCAGAACAGATAAGGCGCCGTCTCCGGCGCCCGTTTCATCCACTAAGCAGATCTTCACGTAACAATCAGCCTTTGATCCCGTAATGCTCAAGCATCGCATCCAGCTGCGGCTCGCGGCCACGGAAGCGTTTGAACAGCACCATTGGCTCTTCAGAACCGCCGCGGGTCAGGATGTTGTCAAGGAACGACTGGCCGGTTTCGCGGTTGAAAATCCCCTCTTCCTCGAAGCGAGAGAAGGCATCCGCCGCCAGCACGTCGGCCCACAGGTAGCTGTAATAGCCCGCCGCGTAGCCGCCCGCGAAAATGTGGCTGAACGCGTGCGGGAAGCGGCCCCAGGTTGGCCCTGGAATAACGGCAACCTGCTTTTTAATCTCGGCCAGCGTTTCGAGGATTTTCGCCCCCTGCTCCGGGCTGAACTCGGCGTGCAGGCGGAAATCGAACAGGCCGAACTCCAGCTGACGCAGGATAAACATCGCCGCCTGGTAGTTTTTCGCCGCCAGCATTTTATCCAGCAGCTCTTTCGGCAGCGGTTCGCCGGTCTCATAGTGGCCGGAGATAAACGCCAGCGCGTCCGGCTCCCAGCACCAGTTTTCCATAAACTGGCTTGGCAGCTCGACCGCATCCCATGGCACCCCGCTGATACCGGCGACGCCGGCGGTTTCGATGCGGGTCAGCATGTGGTGCAGGCCGTGACCGAACTCGTGGAACAGGGTGATCACTTCGTCGTGGGTGAACAGCGCAGGCTTGCCGCTCACCGGACGGTTGAAGTTACAGGTCAGATAGGCGACCGGTTTTTGCAGGGAACCGTCTGCTTTACGCATCTGGCCCACGCAGTCGTCCATCCACGCCCCGCCGCGCTTGTTCTCACGCGCGTAGAGATCGAGGTAGAAGCTGCCGCGCAGTTCGTTTTTCTCGTCATACAGTTCGAAGAAGCGCACGTCCGGATGCCAGACGTCAATATCAGTACGCTCTTTAGCGGTAATGCCGTAAATGCGTTTCACCACTTCAAACAGGCCGTTGACGGCTTTGTTTTCCGGGAAGTACGGGCGCAGCTGCTCGTCGCTGATGCTGTAGAGGTGCTGCTTCTGTTTTTCGCTGTAGTACGCGATATCCCACGGCTGCAGCTCGTCCACGCCAAACTCCGCTTTCGCGAAGGCGCGCAGCTGGGCCAGCTCTTTCTCACCCTGAGGACGAGCACGTTTGGCCAGATCGGTCAGGAAATCGAGCACCTGCTGCGGGTTCTCGGCCATTTTGGTGGCGAGGGATTTATCCGCGTAGCTGTCGAAGCCCAGCAGCTGAGCCAGCTCGTGACGGAGGGCGAGGATTTCCGCCATCACCGGACTGTTGTCCCATTTACCTGCATTCGGCCCCTGATCGGAGGCGCGGGTGCTGTAGGCGCGGTACATCTCTTCACGCAGGGCCTGGTTGTCGCAGTAGGTCATCACCGGCAGATAGCTCGGGATATCCAGCGTTAACAGGAAGCCTTCCTGCTTTTTCGCTTCGGCCTGGGCTTTCGCCGCCGCCAGGGCGCTTTCCGGCATACCCGCCAGCTCGGCTTCGTTGGTAATCAGCTTCGTCCAGCCCATGGTGGCGTCAAGGACGTTGTTGCTGTACTGGTTACCCAGTTCGGACAGGCGCGCAGCGATTTCACCGTAGCGAACCTGCTTCTCTTTTGGCAGACCGATACCGGACAGTTCGAAATCACGCAGGGCGTTATCAACCGATTTTTTCTGCGCCGTGTTCAGTTCGGCATAATGGTCGCCGTCGCGCAGGTCGCGGTAGGCTTTGTACAGCCCTTCGTGCTGGCCGACCCAGGTGCTGTACTCAGAGAGCAGCGGCAGGGTTTGTTCGTAGGCTTCACGCAGTTCCGGGCTGTTTTTCACCGAGTTCAGATGGCTCACCGGGGAGAAGATACGCCTCAGCACGTCGTCCACTTCGGCCAGCGGCTGACACAGATTCTCCCAGGTGTACGGCGCGCCCTGCGCAACCACGCTTTCTACCGCCGCGCGGCAGTTGTCCAGCGACTGGGTAACGGCTGGAACCACATGCTCAGGGAGGATTTTAGAAAACGGTGGCAACGAAAAAGGCGTCAGTAATGGATTGGTCATAAACGCTGTCCTGTTGAAATAGGTGAATGAAGCGCGCATCCGGCGCTGTGCATATTGTTTTCAGTAATGGGGTTAAGTGTAGAGGATTTCAATAGCTGCGCTTACCGGGCCTGCGGGTAATCTGTGCCGTTCTGCTGTAAACTGTGGCAAATCGTCAATTCAGCGGAATACCATTACCCATGCTCAGTTATCGCCACAGCTTCCACGCTGGCAACCATGCCGACGTCCTCAAACACACCGTTCAGAGCCTGATCATTGAATCGCTTAAAGAGAAAGAGAAGCCGTTTCTCTATCTGGACACCCATGCGGGCGCAGGCCGTTATCAGCTGAGCGGCGAGCATGCCGAGCGTACCGGCGAATACCTTGAGGGCATCGCCCGCATCTGGCAGCAGGACGACCTGCCCGCCGAGCTGGAGCCTTACATTGGCGTGGTGAATCACTTCAACCGCAACGGCCAGCTGCGCTACTACCCTGGCTCACCGCTGATTGCCCGCCAGCTGCTGCGCGAGCAGGACAGCCTCCAGCTGACCGAACTGCACCCGAGCGACTTCCCGCTGCTGCGTTCAGAATTTCAGAAAGACAGCCGCGCCCGCGTCGACAAAGCCGACGGCTACCAGCAACTGAAAGCCAAGCTGCCGCCGGTTTCCCGTCGCGGCCTGGTGCTGATCGACCCACCGTACGAAATCAAAACCGACTATCAGGCGGTGGTGACCGGCATCAACGAAGGCTACAAACGTTTTGCGACCGGAACCTATGCCCTGTGGTACCCGGTAGTGCTGCGCGCGCAGATCAAGCGCATGATCAAAGACCTTGAGGCGACCGGCATTCGTAAAATCCTGCAGATTGAGCTGGCGGTACGCCCGGACAGCGACCAGCGCGGCATGACCGCTTCCGGCATGATCGTCATTAACCCGCCGTGGAAGCTGGAAGCGCAGATGAACAACGTGCTGCCGTGGCTGCACAAAACGTTGGTTCCAGCCGGAACGGGCCACGCCACCGTCAGCTGGATCGTGCCGGAGTAATTGCAGCCATCGGTGGAAACTATTGATTTCAGGTATACAATCGCGGCAATTCACGATTAAGGACAAAAGCTATGACTAAGCATTATGACTACATCGCCATCGGCGGCGGCAGCGGCGGCATCGCCTCCATCAACCGCGCGGCCATGTACGGCCAGAAATGTGCGCTGATTGAAGCCAAAGCGCTGGGCGGCACCTGCGTGAACGTGGGTTGTGTACCGAAAAAGGTGATGTGGCACGCGGCGCAAATTCGTGAAGCGATCCATATGTACGGTCCGGACTACGGCTTTGACACCACCATCAACAATTTCGACTGGGACAAGCTGATCGCCAGCCGTACCGCCTACATCGACCGCATTCACACCTCGTACGACAACGTGCTGGGCAAAAATAACGTCGACGTGATTCACGGCTTCGCCCGCTTTGTGGACGCGAAAACGATCGAAGTGAACGGCGAGACGATCACCGCCGATCATATCCTGATCGCCACCGGCGGCCGTCCGAGCCACCCGAATATTCCGGGCGCGGAATACGGTATCGACTCTGACGGCTTCTTCGAGCTGCCTGCCTTGCCTGAGCGCGTTGCCGTGGTGGGCGCGGGCTATATCGCGGTTGAGCTGGCTGGCGTGATTAACGGCCTGGGCGCAGAAGCGCACCTGTTCGTGCGTAAGCACGCACCGCTGCGCAGCTTTGACCCGCTGATCGTCGATACGCTGGTCGAAGTGATGAACACCGAAGGCCCAACTCTGCACACCAACGCCGTGCCTAAAGCGGTCGTTAAAAACGCGGACGGCAGCCTGACCCTTGAGCTGGAAGATGGCCGCAGCCAGACCGTTGATTGCCTGATCTGGGCGATTGGCCGTGAACCGGCGAACGACAGCTTTAACCTGGCGGTGACCGGCGTGAAAACCGACGAAAAAGGCTACATCGTCGTCGATAAGTTCCAGAACACCAGCGTACCGGGCATTTACGCCGTCGGTGATAACACCGGTGCGGTTGAACTGACGCCGGTGGCCGTTGCGGCGGGCCGTCGTCTCTCCGAGCGTCTGTTCAACAACAAGCCGGACGAGCATCTGGACTACAGCAACATCCCGACCGTGGTCTTTAGCCACCCGCCAATCGGCACCGTCGGCTTAACCGAGCCGCAGGCGCGCGAGCAGTACGGCGATGACCAGGTGAAAGTGTATAAATCCGCGTTCACCGCGATGTATACCGCCGTCACCTCTCACCGTCAGCCGTGCCGCATGAAGCTGGTCTGCGTGGGCCCGGAAGAGAAGATTGTCGGTATCCACGGCATCGGCTTCGGCATGGATGAGATCCTGCAGGGCTTTGCGGTGGCGCTGAAGATGGGTGCGACCAAGAAAGACTTCGACAACACCGTGGCTATCCACCCAACGGCGGCGGAAGAGTTTGTCACCATGCGATAATGCAGAAGCCCCTCTCCGGAGGGGCTTTTTTTATTCACATACATAAATCGTTGCAAAACGAATGCTCCGAAAAGAGTGATCTACCGCACATATCCCTCCACATCTACCGAAGCGAATGTCTACGCTTATAGGACGCCCGGAGAAACCTGTCTTCAGAACATACAACCGGAGGTCCCTATCACCATGTTCAACCAGAAACTACAGGCTACCGAGAACATCGAATTCGAGATTGCAGAAGAGCTGCGCTACGAGACCGATCCCTGCGAGTTAAAACTGGATGAGATGATTGAGGCGGAGCCGGAACCCGAAATGATCGAGGGGCTACCCGCCTCCGATGCCCTGACGCCCGCCGATCGCTACCTTGAACTGTTCGAGCACGTCCAGTCGACGCGGCTGTTTGCGGACAGCAAAACCTTCCCCGACTGCGCGCCGAAGATGGATCCGCTGGATATTCTGATCCGCTACCGTAAGGTCAGACGGCACCGGGATTTCGACCTGCGCCAGTTCGTTGAGAACCACTTCTGGCTGCCTGAAACCTACAGCACGGAATATGTCTCCGACCCCGGACTGTCGCTGAAAGAGCACATTGATAGCCTGTGGCCCGTCCTGACGCGCGAACCGCAGGACCATATTCCCTGGTCGTCCCTGCTGGCGCTGCCGCAGGCCTATATCGTGCCCGGCGGGCGATTCAGCGAGACCTACTACTGGGATTCGTACTTCTCCATGCTGGGGCTGGCGGAAAGTGGCCGTAACGATCTGCTGAAGTGCATGGCGGATAACTTCGCGTGGCTGATCGAACGCTACGGCCATATCCCTAACGGCAACCGCACCTATTATCTCAGCCGCTCGCAGCCGCCGGTCTTTGCCCTGATGGTGGAGCTGTTTGAAGAAGACGGCGTGCGCGGCGCGAAGCGTTACCTCGACCATCTCAAAATGGAGCATGCCTTCTGGATGGACGGCGCGGAGTCGTTACTGCTTAATCAGGCCTACCGCAGCGCGGTGCGCATGCCGGACGGCTCGCTGCTGAACCGATACTGGGACGACCGTGACACCCCGCGCGACGAATCGTGGATTGAGGACGTGGAAACCGCCCGCCACTCGGGCCGTCCGCCGAATGAGGTCTATCGCGATCTGCGTGCGGGGGCAGCGTCTGGCTGGGATTACTCCTCCCGCTGGCTGCGCGATCCGGCGCGGCTCGCCAGCATTCGCACGACGCAATTTATCCCCATCGATTTGAACGCCTTCCTGTTTAAGCTGGAGAGCGCGATTGCCAATATCTCGGCGTCGAAAGGGGATAAAGAGACGGCCGAGCTGTTCCGCCAGAAGGCCACCGATCGCCGCGCGGCGGTGAACCGCTATCTGTGGGACGAGGAGAGTGGCTGTTACCGCGATTACGACTGGCGACGCGAGCAGATGGCGCTGTTTTCTGCCGCCAGCATTGTGCCGCTGTATGTTGGAATGGCGACGCACGAGCAGGCAGAACGTTTATCTGACGCGGTAAAAGCGCGTCTGCTGACGCCGGGTGGGATTCTGGCAACCGAATACGAAACCGGCGAGCAGTGGGATAAACCCAACGGCTGGGCGCCGCTGCAGTGGATGGCGATCCAGGGGTTCAAGCAGTACGGCAACGACTCGCTGGGGGATGAAATCGCCTGGAGCTGGCTGCATACGGTGAACCACTTCTACAAGACGCACCACAAGCTGATTGAGAAGTACCACATCGCCAGCAGTACGCCGCGCGAAGGGGGCGGCGGGGAGTATCCGCTACAGGATGGGTTCGGCTGGACGAACGGCGTGGCGCGACGGTTGATTGGGTTGTATGGGGAGCCTTGAGAGGGGGGCGATCTGGCCCCTCTCCCCTCCGGGGAGAGGGGGAAAACTTTAGCGAATCACCTCATAAATGGCGGTCTGAATAGACTGCCATTTTTTTGTGGTGGCATCCGGCTGTGACTGCGCGCGTCGCGTTGCCATCTCAAGATCGTGCTTCTGGCGCTTCACCACGGCCGGCACGGTGCAGAACGCTTTCAGATACTCTTTACGTATTGACGTCAGGGACTCGCCGTTTGACATGGCGTGGCTGAGCGTATTGATGAAACGACGACACGGCTTCTCTTCTGCCATGTTCTGCCGATAGCGCAGCATAAGCTCCAGAACGTCGTCATAGCCTGCCGACATCGCCTCTTCGGTCCATGACAGCTTCCAGTCCATCCCACCCTGCAAAAAGAGCAGCGCCACGCGGGTATCGTTGCGGTTAATCGCCGAACGGAAATTACTCTCGTCCCAGGTCACTCCCATGCGCGTCAGCGTCTCGCGCGAAGAAGGGGTTTCGCGCATCTCCTGCGGCGGAGCCGCCGCTTGCGCCGTATTTTCGGCCGCAGGCTGCGGTTTGCTGCTGGTCACCAGCCAGAAGCCGCCTACCACGATGGCAATCACCATCACGCCGACCGCTCCCCATAGCGCACCGGAGATAAGCTGCTCACGCTGTTCGGGCGTGCGCGGGGCGCGCTGGGTCGGCTTTTCAATCGTGTCGCGGACTTCAAACAGATCCCCACCGGTAACCCGATCCATTTTTTGCGCCTTTTCCCAGAACGCGTGCAGCTCGCTGGCATCCACCGCCATGAATCCGGCCGGGTTGACGCGCGTTCTCCCCTCTTCAAACGCGCGTTGAACCGGACGGGAGATCTGCATGTAGTAGTTATCCAGCAGCTGAATTTGCGCCGAACTTAACGTTTTCTGCACCGTAATGCTGTTGCGAATTTGTCGAATGTCGTCAAGGAAGGTTTGCAGCGTTTTGCGCGGCTCCACCAGGAGCGTCAGCATGGACGGGTCGTTAAACAGCGAGGCGTAATAGCGGCTGAACTCTTTTTTATCCACCAGCATTTGCGCCAGTTCACTGAACATCATGCCGCTCAGGACATCGTTGATTTCGCCATGCTTCAGCCAGCGCCGTACGCGGTCAGCGTTAAATAAGGTTTTAAGATGATTATTGAGCCGCAGCTGATCGGGCCAGGCCTGCTGAATGAGGCCTTTAATCATTAACTCAATTGCGCGTACCTGCTTGTGCGCCTGCTGTTGCTGGAGTTCGCTTCCCGGGGCCAGCTCGGTGCTGTAGGTCAGAAGCGGCTGCTGCAGACGAAGATGTTCCAGCGTAGTCACAAACCGCATCGCCGCAATGAGCTGGTTTTCACTGACATCCTGCCCGCTTTCGTACTGCGGGACGCGCTGCTGCAGCAGGCGCAGCTGCAGCGTAAATTCCGACATCTCGGCATCATTCAGGTTAAGCTTCTTCGCAACCGTAGCCCATCCCCCGAGGCCTAAACGCGCGCTGTCCAGCTGTTCCAGAAACCAGCGTGGATCTTTCCCCTCAGAAACATGTACATTCAGAAGAAGCAAGATTTCCACCGACGCCTGGCGAATGACCGCCAGACAGTGTTCAAACTGTTCGCGGATATGATGTGATGTGCTGAGAGTCATTGTTTTCCTTAAGCGACAGCGAAGACATCCGGAATGGGCACTAACGGCCGTTTTTCTTTTTATTTATACGCGCTTAACCATACCTGACTTTCTGTTGAAATAAAGTGACAACCCTAAAATCATTTAAAATGCTTCAGGAGAATCTTAATGCCAGTTTTAATGACCTCACGCCTGAACTGCTCGCCCCTGCAGGAGCAAGACTGGCCCTTTTTTCTGGCGTTGCAGCAACACCCCGAAGTCATGCGCTTTGTGGCGGAGAACCGCCCCGTCGCAGCGATCCGGGAGGCGTTTGATTCGCGCCTGACGCCCTGGACGCCAGGCAGCGCGCACTGGCTGTGCCTCGTCGTACGTGATGCCCTCTCACAGGCCCCGCTGGGCGTTACCGGGTATATTCATCGGGAAGAAGATTGCGCCGAAGTGGGCTTTCTTTTTGCCCCCGAGGCGCAGGGCAAAGGTTACGGCTTCGAATCCCTGCAGGCGCTTTGCGATTACGCCTTTCATCAGGGCGGTATTCGTCGGCTCACCGCCACCGTCACCGCGGGAAACGTCGCCTCCAGGCGCCTGCTGGAAAAAGCTCGCTTCCAGCTGGAAGGCGAGCTACGTGAAAGCTATTACCTTTCCGGTCGCTGGCAAAATGACTGGTTATTTGGGTTATTACGGCAGGAATACCTGAACAATAATTCCTGATCAACAGCCATTTGGCGGATATTGCTCGTACCGCGATTCCTCTACAGTATCGCCATTAAGAGGAAACGAATATGAACGGTCATGCGCTAAATATATCTTCTGCCGCCATAGAATTAATAAAGAAACATCAAGGGCTTTCACTGGAGAAATATCGTGATGAAAAGGGTGTATGGGTTATCGGCTATGGGCATGTGATCCGCGAACGGGAAAATTTTCACGGCCTTATCACGCCTCTTCAGGCGGAATATTTACTCCATGAAGATATTCAGCTGTGTGAAACGCTGCTGCGGGAAAAGTGTATACATCCATTAACCCAGCAGCAGCATGACGCGCTGGTACTGATGATACTGAGTTTCGGCGTGACGTCTTCACTCCCGAAAGCGCTGCTTCAGGCCGTCGCCCGGGTGTAGTACATGGCTGCCTGGGTTCGGTTTTTTACCTCCAGCCGGCGAAAAAGCGCTTCCAGATGCGCTTTTACCGTGGCCGCACTGATGTTGAGATTGCGACCAATTTCTTTGTTTGATTCGCCCGCCGCCAGCAGCTTCAGCACCTCACGCTGACGCTCGCTTAAGGAAAGTAACGCCTGCGCTGACGATTGCTGGCTGACCCACTCAGCGGGAAAGCAGACCATCCCTCTGGACACGGAATCCAGCACGGCGGCAAACCGCTCAGGGTTAGCGTTACGGGGGATAATAGCCATCACGTTTCGCTGCATGAGTTGTTCAACCCATCGGGTCTCTTTTTTTGCCAGAACCATCATCACCCGTACCGACGGGAAGCGATGCATGATTTCATCCAGGAAAGAACTCCCCTCATCCTGAATTAAATTGCCGTCAATCATGACGATAGCAGACGGTGACGCGGATATTTGCGTCCATAAATCGTCTGCCTGACAAGCCCCCGTTATATTTATTTCAGGAATTAATTTCTGCAAACCGTGTATCGCTCCATGAATAAATATCGACTGCCTGTCAAACATGATTACTCGCATCGTATTTCTCCCTCTGAGAATAGCGAAGGGGGATTCTACATAGGCGCTATTTAAGAAAAAACTCAATGAATGGAGAGGTTACAAATCCGCCAGTGGTTTTTATATTTACCCGCATTTTGACACATCCATATTAAGGATTTCCTTAAGGGGTTCCCTCCCCTTAACATCAGACATCACAGGAACATACCGCCTGACACTTCAATACGTTGCGCGTTCATCCAGCCAAGCTTATCGCTAAGCAGCGCCGCAATGGCATTCCCGATATCGTCCGGCAAACCTACCCGCCCCAGCGCCGTCTGCGACGCCAGCATCTGGTTAAGCTGCGCGTTGTCGCGCACGCGCCCACCGCCAAAGTCGGTTTCGATCGCGCCTGGTGCGATAATATTGACGGAGATACCGCGCGCTCCAAGCTCCTTCGCCTGATAGCGGGTGAGCACTTCCATCGCCCCTTTCATGGCCGCGTAGGTTCCTGAGCCTGACTGGGTGAAGCGGGCCAGTCCGCTGGAGACATTGAGGATCCGCCCCCCGTCGTTAAGCAGAGGCAGCAGGCGCTGCGTCAGGAAGAAAGGCCCTTTGAAGTGAATGTTCAGCGCCTCATCAAACTGCGCTTCCGTCGTTTCGGTATAGGGTGCGTATAAACCTGTTCCGGCATTGTTCAATAAATAATCAAATGTTTCGCGCTGCCAGACACTCTTCAGGATCTCCTGAAGCTGTTGAGCAAAATTTTCGAAACTGGCGATATCCCCGACGTTGAGCTTTAATGCCGCCGCCTTGACGCCTTTTTCCTGAATTTCGCGCACAACTTCCAGCGCTTCCTGCTGGCTACGATTGTAGGTCAGGATAATTCCCGTGCCGTCAGCAGCCAGCTTTAACGCAGCGTTTTTACCTAAGCCGCGGCTACCACCCGTCACTAATGCGATACGTTCAGTCATCATAAACCTCGTTTTGGCTGTTATGGAGATTGAGAAAGAGCTTATTAGGTGATAGAAGATCAATAAAGATGGGTAATAACGCTTCACTGTTTCAGTGCAAACAACAATGAGCTTCATCTATGGATAAAATTCACGCAATGCAGCTGTTTGTTCGCGTCGCGGAACTGGAGAGTTTTTCCCGCGCGGCAGAGACATTAACGCTGCCGAAAGGCAGCGTTTCCCGGCAAATTCAGGCACTGGAAAACCGGCTTGGCACCCAGCTACTGCACCGTACCACGCGCCGCGTCAGCCTGACGCAGGACGGCATGGTCTATTACGAACGGGCAAAAGATCTGCTGGCGAACCTGGATGAGCTGGACGGTATGTTTCAGCACGATCCCTCCAGCATCAGCGGAAGGCTGCGCGTGGATATGCCCGTTGGCGTTGCTCGAAATGTCGTCATCCCCAAACTGCCTGCGTTTTTACAGCAGTATCCGGGTATCGAACTGGAGCTCAGCAGCAGCGATCGTCTGGTGGATGTGGTCCGGGAAGGGTTTGATTGCGTCGTCCGCGTGGGTTCCCTGAAGGACTCAGGGCTGATAGCCCGTCCGCTGGGCAAGCTGTCGGTGATCAACTGCGCCAGCCCGGATTATCTGGCGCGTTTTGGCTACCCTGACACGCTGGACGATTTGGGCTCGCACGCCGTGATTCATTATGCCGCGATGCTGGGAAGCCGCCCTCAGGGCTTTGAATTTTATAACGGAAGCACGACGCAGTGGATAAAAACGGGCGGGGTGCTAACCGTCAACAGCACGGAAACTTACCAGGCCGCCTGCCTTGCCGGGCTGGGGATCATTCAGGCCCCGCGCGTTGGGGTGCGCGACCTGCTGCGCGCAAAGAAACTGATTGAGATCCTCCCGCAGTATCGCGCGGAACCGATGCCTGTCTCCCTGATTTACCCCCACCGGCGCAACCTCTCTCGCCGGGTTCACCTGTTTATGGAGTGGCTAACCGAACTCACAAAAGCTTACGTGGACTAGTCGCAAGCTATAATTCAGTAACATCCAGCCAAACGAAAAAGGAAAAGACGCGTGACGCCGGAAAATAACCCGCAACGACCCACCCAACATTTAGATTATGAACCCATCAAGAAGATGGAAACCGAGCCGGAAGAGGCTAAAGCCCCTGGTACAGCCAGCAAGGCGCTGGGCACCGTCACCAGCCTGGCGGAGAGAATTCAGCAGTTTCCCATGGTTGCGCATCTTATACGTGCGACCGAGCGCTTTAATGACCGCATGGGGAACCAGTTCGGTGCCGCGATCACCTATTTTTCGTTCCTGTCGATGATCCCCATCCTGATGGTGTCGTTTGCTGCGGCAGGTTTTGTACTCGCGTCGCATCCAACGCTGCTGCAGGATATTTTCAATAAGATCCTGAATAACGTCAGTGACCCAACCCTCGCCACCACGCTGAAAAGCACGATAAACACCGCCGTTCAGCAGCGCACCACCGTCGGGATCGTCGGTTTGCTCATCGCCCTTTACTCCGGCGTTAACTGGATGGGCAACCTCCGCGAAGCTATTCGCGCCCAGTCGCGCGAGGTGTGGGAGCGTAAACCGCAGGATCAGGAGAAAATTTGGGTTAAATATTTCCGCGACTTTGTTTCGCTGATAGGCCTGCTTATCGCGCTCGTCGTCACGCTCTCCATTACCTCCGTGGCGGGCTCCGCGCAGCAGATGATTATTTCTGCGCTCTATCTTGATTACATCGAATGGCTGAAGCCCGCCTGGCGCGGCATCGGGCTGGCGATTTCCATCTTCGCCAACTACCTGCTGTTCTTCTGGA
Source organism: Enterobacter sp. 725m/11 (assembly GCF_011683705.1). NCBI lineage: Bacteria > Pseudomonadati > Pseudomonadota > Gammaproteobacteria > Enterobacterales > Enterobacteriaceae > Enterobacter > Enterobacter sp. 725m/11. The sequence goes on from NZ_JAAQOK010000034.1 coordinate 29,662, forward strand.
TTTTCTGGCGCTTGCCTCGGCATCGTCCGCGTAAGAAGGCGCTACTCCGCGGCACATTGATTGCGGCGATCGGCTTTGAAGTGATTAAGATCGTGATGACCTACACCCTGCCGTCGCTGGTGAAATCCCCATCCGGCGCGGCATTTGGCTCGGTGCTGGGGCTGATGGCGTTCTTCTACTTCTTCGCGCGTTTAACCCTGTTCTGCGCGGCGTGGATTGCCACCGCCGAGTACAAAGGCGACACGCGAATGCCCGGAAAAACACATCGTTAATTCCGCTCTCGGGCTGATATTTCAGCCCGACTCATCATTTCAGCATATAAATCCAGTCCGTAACTTTTATTTAACCGAAAACCAGTTTTATCCACCAATATTTAAAAAACGTGAAGCATTTCATGGAAGCATTTTGGCTGGCCTGAACATTATCCGCTTTTTGTTGATTTTATAATCAGGAAGCTATTTTGTTACAGATTGAAATGTCGCTTTTGCTGTGCGTAATATGGCCTTTCGTTCGACAAAAAATAAGAAAATATTATGCAATCAACAGCCACAACACTCGACTCTGGTGCGGAAAACGTCCCGGTAAACTCGCGCAATAAAGTTGTCGTCGCATCGCTGATTGGCACCGCCATTGAGTTCTTCGACTTTTACATTTACGCCACCGCAGCGGTCATCGTTTTCCCGCATATTTTCTTCCCGCAGGGAGACCCGACGGCGGCGACGCTACAGTCTCTGGCGACCTTTGCTATCGCGTTTGTGGCGCGTCCGATTGGCTCCGCGCTGTTTGGACACTTCGGCGATCGTATTGGGCGTAAGGTCACCCTGGTGGCCTCGCTGCTGACAATGGGCATCTCCACCGTGGCGATCGGCCTGCTGCCGACCTACGAAACCATCGGCATTCTGGCGCCGGTCCTGCTGGCGCTGGCGCGTTTTGGTCAGGGTCTGGGGCTGGGCGGTGAATGGGGTGGCGCGGCGCTGCTGGCTACCGAGAACGCCCCGCCGCGTAAACGTGCGCTGTACGGTTCATTCCCGCAGCTTGGCGCGCCGATTGGCTTCTTCTTTGCCAACGGGACCTTCCTGCTGCTCTCCTGGCTGCTGACGGACGAACAGTTCATGAGCTGGGGCTGGCGTATTCCGTTTGTCTTCTCGGCCGTGCTGGTGCTGATTGGCCTGTATGTGCGTGTTTCCCTGCATGAGACGCCGGTGTTCGCAAAAGTAGCCGCGGCGAAAAAACAGGTAAAAGTGCCGCTGGGCACCCTGCTGACCAAACACGTGCGCGTGACCGTGCTGGGCACGTTTATCATGCTGGCGACCTACACGCTGTTCTACATCATGACGGTGTATTCCATGACCTACAGTACCGCTGCCGCACCGGTTGGGCTGGGCCTGCCGCGTAACGAAGTGCTGTGGATGCTGATGATGGCGGTGATTGGGTTTGGCGTGATGGTACCGATTGCCGGCCTGCTGGCGGATAAGTTTGGTCGTCGTGCGAGCATGATTACGATCACCACGCTGATCATTCTGTTTGCTCTGTTCGTCTTCCCGCCGCTGCTGAGTTCAGGTAGCCCGGCGCTGGTGATGGCGTACCTGCTGATTGGCCTGAGCCTGATGGGGCTGACCTTCGGCCCGATGGGCGCGCTGCTGCCGGAGCTGTTCCCGACGGAAGTGCGTTATACCGGCGCGTCGTTCTCCTATAACGTCTCGTCTATTCTGGGCGCGTCCGTGGCACCGTATATCGCCACCTGGCTGCAGGCAAATTATGGTCTGTTCTACGTGGGCGTTTATCTGGCGGCCATGGCGGCGCTGACGTTGATTGCGCTGCTGCTGACGCATGAGACTAAGCATCAGGCGCTGTAATTCATTGCGGCCTGATGCCCTCACCCCGGCCCTCTCCCACAGGGAGAGGGAGAAAGGCGTTACTTCTTCATCTGCGACAAAATCGTCCGGCATTGATTCGCCTCGCCTTCTGACGGCGAAATCAACGCCAGCAGCGCGGCGGCCGGGGTGACCAACGTCGCGAGGGCTGCGGCCACCGCGCCACGCGCAATCAGCGGCCCGGGCTTGACGCCCGCCTGCGGATTTTTGAAGGTCCCACGCACGTAAAGCGGCGAGCGCAGGGTAATAATACGAATCCCCTTACTTTCCGGATCGATGGTCAAATCCAGCTGCTCGGAGGCCATGCTGGCGGTACCGGTCACGTTAATCACCGCGTTTTCCGTGTCGAAGGCAAAAATCTGCGGACGCGCCACGCCGTTAACCAGATCCACATTCGCCGCCGCGCAGTTCACCCGCACCTCGTCATCGCCAAAGATTTGCCCGATGATAAAGTTACCGACGTTTAGCCCCAGGATCTCCATCAGGTTGCGGCTGACCAGACCGTCGTTCATTAGCAGTTTCAGGTTACCGTTGCCGCTGCCCAGCAGTGCCGCAACGGAATTCCCCACCCCGCGAATGTCCGCATCGCCGTTCATTTCACCGAGGGTTTTCTGCATCAGCTCCACGTTCGGCATCAGCTCTTTCAGCTTCAATCGACGCGCCTGGATCTCCGCCCGCCCCTGCATCGGCTTTTTATCGCCTTCCAGGTGAATGTTGGAGGAAATCGTCCCGCCCGCCATGCCAAACTTCAGCGGCTGCAGGCGCAGGTCGGCATTTTTCAGGATGATATGCGTCGAGAGATCGCTCAGCGGCAGCGTGCTGCCATGCTCAATCTTGCGTCCTTTGAAGCGCACATCTGCGTCCATTACGTCCCACTTATCGGTTTCAAAGCGATCGTAAGGCAGCACTTTTCCCGCAGGCTGAACGTCCTTCTTAACCTCTTTTGACTTTGTCCCTTTGCCCGAATCCACGCCTATCAGCGGGCCAAGATCGGCCAGACGCAGCTGGCGGGTTTCGACATCCCCTTCCAGTTTTGGCCGTGGTTTTCCGGTGGTGTAGGTCAGCGTGCCGTGAATATCGCTGTCGCCGATGCGGCCGTTGAAATCCCGGTAGTCAAAAACGGACGATTTTTCGGTATCAATTTTGGCAACCAAATGCCCGTCCGTTTCGAACGGTGGGGTATCCGGCAGGAGTACGCCAGTCAGTTCATACAGTTCGCCAAGCGAGTCACCGGCGAACTTGAGCTGCAGGTCGACGCCCCCCATGTTCATCGGGTCGTTGACCGTCCCCACAAACGCCACGCGCGTATTCCCCGAGCGGAAATCCGCCTGCACCGGGAATGGCGTGCCTTCGCTCCGGAGCGCCAGCATGCCGCCGATTTTCCCTTTCCCGTTAAGCGGCTGACCGTTGTAGCGCCCTTTTGCCGTCAGGCCGAAGACATAATCACCCGCTTTGGCGCTATCGCCTTTCGCTTTATTGCCCGTGACTTCGCTAAACGGCAGCGGTTTACCCAGCGGATCGACCAGGATCTCCACGTCTGCCTTGCTGACCTTATCGTCGATGGCGATCCGCCCGCGATCGAAAAGAATATTGTCCAGACGGAATGACCATGAAGAGGGCTGGGCATTCGGATCTTTTTCGCCGTCGCTGGCAAGGTTAAACGTCCAGTTATTGTTTTTTTCAGAGAGGCGGATCAGGCGCGCATCGGGCTGCTGGAGCTTGATCCACGGTAGATAGACGGTTTTGGTCAGGAGCGCTAGCGGCGCCAGCGTGGCTTCCACGCGCGGCAGATGCACCATAGTCACTTCGGGGATATCCGGCGGGTTGCCGAGAATAATGTCGTCGGCGTGGACGTGCGGCCAGGGGATCCAGCTTCGCCAGCCGGTCTCCTCTTTCTGACGCTCCCATACCACACCCAGATCGCCACGAATGGCGAAGGGACGGTTCAGCTCAGTTGAGACTTTCTGGTTGATGGTCGGCTTAAGGCGGTTCCAGTCAAACGTCGCGATAATGATGACGACGATCGCGATCAACAACAAGAAAATCCCTGTAATCCAGGAAATGACCCTGGTTGTTTTTGTCATTGTTATCCCCTTTCCTGATGACCTGTCCTGTAAAACTATAGTCCAGACAAAGGGAAACGGGGTTATCAGAGGGTCGTTCTGGCGCTTTCGAGGAGATCCATCGGCACGGGGCGAGAGAGGAAATAGCCTTGCGCCGCCGCTGCGGGAGAGTTTTGCACATCACGCCACTCTTCCAGCGTTTCCACGCCTTCAACGATCACCCCCTGGCAATAGCGATTCATCAACTGCAATAACAGCGTAAACAGATTCCGCCCTTCCGGGGTCTGGCGCAGCATGATGAACAGATCGCGGGCCACCTTGATGTAGTCGTAGCGCACTTCGCTGAGGGCCGAGAAGTTCGCCATACCGGTGCCAAAGTCATCCAGCCACAGCGGGCCAAATTCACACATTGACGCAAACGAGGAATCCTGCGGCAGGCGCACGTGCTCCACCAGCTCAAAGCGCAGCCACGGCAGGGTGGCGATCAGCTCCTGCAGCTTCGCGTTCTGACGCAGCGCCAGCAGAGTTGGGCCATCCACGTTCACCGAGGCGAGGATCGTATGCTGCTCGAAAAAGGCCTGTTTCGTCGCCAGCATACGGAGCTGCTCTTCCAGCACGTCCAGACGCTGGCGAACGGCAACTTCGGCAAAGTAGCGATCCGGCGCGATGCGCTGAGTAGGGTTTGAGGGATGCGTAACGACGGTCAAAATTTCAATTGCCATCAGCCGACCGTCCGTTCGATAGATCGGCTGCCAGGTGTACGCGCGCTCACATTGCAGCCAGTAGCGATGCTCCTGCAAGTTCTCAATACTTGCCTCAGGCGTAGTGCTCAGCCGCTGGATAACCTGCTCTGACTTCATTTCAGATGTCCTGTTGTTGGGATAGCCTTTCTGGACTCGTCACAGGATTATCGGCGCGATAATTGAGAACTTTATGTTCAATTCACCGTGAAAATGAAATTAAGATGACAGAAATTTGCCGGAACACGCGCTGGCTCAAATAAAATAATGGAACACCGTTTTAATATAGTTGACCATCTAATTCACTCGGCGCACACTGCTGAAAATTCTTCTGTTCAGGTTCACGACTATGTCCAAAAAAATTGCCGTGATTGGCGAATGCATGATTGAGCTGTCACAAAAAGGCGCGGAAGTCAGCCGCGGATTTGGTGGCGATACGTTAAACACCTCGGTTTACATTGCCCGTCAGGTTGCGCCTGAGGCACTCACCGTGAACTACGTCACCGCCCTCGGCACGGACAGCTTCAGCCAGCAGATGCTGGAAGCCTGGCAAAGTGAGCATATTGACACCTCGCTGATCCAGCGTATGGAAAACCGCCTGCCTGGACTGTACTACATCGAAACTGACAGCACCGGCGAACGCACGTTTTATTACTGGCGTAACGAAGCCGCGGCCAAATTCTGGCTGGAGAGCGACGCCGCTGGGGCCATCTGCGAAGAGCTGGCGACGTTTGACTATCTCTATCTGAGCGGCATTAGCCTGGCGATTTTAAGCCCGACCAGCCGCGAAAAGCTGCTCTCGCTGCTGCGCGAATGCCGCGCCAACGGCGGGAAGGTGATTTTTGATAACAACTACCGCCCGCGCCTGTGGGCCAGCCGCGAAGAGACGCAGCAGGTTTATCAGCAGATGCTGCAGTGCACGGATATCGCCTTCCTGACGCTCGATGATGAAGACGCCCTGTGGGGTGAGAAGCCGGTAGAGGACGTGATTGCCCGCACGCACGCAGCAGGCGTGAGCGAAGTGGTGATTAAGCGCGGCGCGGAGTCGTGCCTGGTCGCGATTGCGGGTGAAGCGGTGGTTGAGGTCCCTGCGGTGAGGCTGGCCAAAGAGAAAGTGATTGATACCACTGCGGCGGGGGATTCCTTCAGCGCGGGCTACCTGGCGGTACGCCTGACGGGGGGAACGCCGGAAGCGGCGGCACAGCGTGGGCACCTGACGGCCAGCACCGTGATTCAGTATCGCGGGGCGATTATTCCGCGCGAGGCGATGCCTGTTTAGTTTCCCCTAACCCTCTCCCTTTGGGGAGAGGGCCGGGGTGAGAGGATTACTGCCCCTGCGGAATATCCGACGCGTCCTAGTGTAGATCATCAGCCGTTGCAGCCTGCGCCGGCTGCGACGCGGTGGCCATAATGGAATCCCAGGTCTTCTGAAGTTCCTTCATGTCATATTCCGGCTCGCCTTTCGGCTGCAGAAGGATCAACGCCATATCCTGCGACAGCTGCTGACGTAAATCCTGATTCAGCATATTCACAGTCAGACCGTTCAGGAAGTCCTGACGCAGCTTCTGGTACTGCTCAGGCGCGATGTCGACAACCTGATTCTGCAGGGAGCGAATCCGCTGGCTGATCAGAATGTCGGTATCGGCGCGAGCGTAGGTGGCAAACAGTTTCTGCAGCTCCAGTTTTTTCTGGGCCAGCAGCGCGTTGAACTCCTCTTCAGAGAGCCCCTCTTTACGCACTTTTGCCAGCTCTTTCGCCACCACACCCAGGTTCGCATTCAGTTTATCGCCAGGCGATTCAACGTTAATGGCACATTGCGCACGCTGGAACAGCACGCGGCAGTCAAAGCCAAGGCCAATGTTCTTCACGTTGTTTTTGCTGAGCGTCTGCTGAACGTGCCAGAACAACGCTTCACGCGCCAGATCGGCACGCCAGTAGCGCAGCAGCGCCGCAGACTCGCGAATAGGCTGCCAGGCGTTATCCCACATCACGGAGAGCCTGTCCTGGCGCACGGTGTCCGTCATAATGCTGACAGGCTCGGCGCGCAGCGGAGAGAGCGTCGGGACAGGGGCTGGCGTTTCGCGTTTGCCCTTCAGATCGCCAAACGCTTTGTTGATCTGCTCAACCACCGCGCGGCTATCCACATTGCCGACGACGATCAGCGTCATCGCGTCCGGGGTGTACCATTTCTGGTAGAACGATTTTACCTGTTCGACGTCCACCGGCTGCTTCAGCGGCTCTGCCGGATCGTGCCCCAGCAACGTTGAGCCTTTCAGACGGTAGCGCCACCAGCCCTCTTTGGTATCCGCAGGCCAGGTCGCCACCATGTCGCCGTTGCTCAACGCATAGTTCACGGTGTCCGGCGTAATCGCCAGGTTGCCAGAGGCATCGGAGAGATAAGTAAGGGCTTCTTTAAGCAGGTCGTTACGGTTATTTGGCAGGCTCAGGTTAAACATGGTGTAGTCATAGGAGACCACAGCCGGAGGAAGGGGGCGTTTCGGATCGATGGCCTGTTGCCACAGCGAACGCACCTGTACTGCCTGCAAGCTGCCGCTCTGCGTGAGCGCCAGACGGGGAATAAAATGGCTAAAACCGGTTTGCTGAGTGCTTTCCGTAAGGGAGCCGGTATTTACGGACAGACGGATTTCAATACGATCGCTGGGACGCTGTGGAGTGGATAACACCTGCCACTGAAAACCGTTCGCTAGCGTGCCTTGTTGCCAGGCCGGGTCTGGCTGGAGCGCATCTGCCTGCACATAACTGGCTGCTGCCATCATCAGCAAACCGCCGGTTAAGAGTCGAATTTTTGTGCCCTGCATGTGAACCCCTGATCAACATTCCTGGTTAAAAAGAGTGTCTCGCGACGCGCTGCACTCTAAAAGATGACGATGAAAACACGTCGATTAGACCGCGCGTTCGGCAAAACGTCACGGTCCGAAGTGAAATATACCCAAAAAAAATCTTGTCGAATTATGACAGGTATGAACAGTTATTATGCGCAGGAGCCCGCATCCCGACAAGGGAATGCGGGCAATTGTGACAAGATTAGGAGGTTAAACCAGGATTTTTGCTATCAGACGCGCGATTATTCAGCGTATCGTTGAGCTTCTTGTGATCCAGCTCTTTCACCCATTTCGCGACCACCACCGTGGCCACGCCGTTACCCACCAGGTTGGTAAGAGCACGCGCCTCAGACATAAAGCGGTCAATACCAAGAATCAGTGCCAGACCCGCCACCGGCAGATGCCCCACCGCAGAAATGGTGGCCGCCAGCACGATAAAGCCGCTGCCCGTCACGCCCGCCGCCCCTTTAGACGACAGCAAGAGCACCACCAGCAGGGTGATTTGATGGAAAATATCCATATGGCTGTTGGTCGCCTGGGCGATAAACACGGCCGCCATCGTCAGGTATATCGAGGTACCGTCAAGGTTGAAGGAGTACCCCGTCGGGATCACCAGGCCGACCACTGATTTACGGCACCCGAGCTTTTCCATCTTGTCGAGCATACGCGGCAGCGCCGATTCTGAAGAGGAGGTCCCCAGAACAATCAGCAGCTCTTCACGGATGTAGCGGATGAATTTGAAAATGCTGAAGCCTGTCGCACGGGCGATGGAGCCCAGCACCACCACCACGAAAAGAATACAGGTGATGTAGAAGCAGATGATCAGCTGACCCAGCTGCACCAGCGTGCCAACGCCATACTTGCCGATGGTGAAGGCCATCGCACCGAAGGCGCCGATCGGCGCCAGGCGCATGATCATATTGATGATGCCAAAGATGACCTGCGAGAAGCTTTCAATCACGTTGAAAATAAGCTGGCCTTTGCTGCCCAGACGGTGCAGGGCGAAGCCAAACATCACGGCAAACAGCAGCACCTGCAGAATGTTTCCGCTGGCGAAGGCGCCGATGACGCTGCCAGGGATGACGTCCAGCAGGAAGGCCACCACGCCCTGATCCTTCGCCTGTTCGGCATAGACCGCAACCGCTTTGGCATCCAGCGTAGAGGGATCAACGTTCATACCCGCGCCAGGCTGTACCACGTTGACGATGACCAGACCAATAATCAGCGCAAGGGTACTGACCACTTCAAAGTAGAGAAGCGCCACTGCACCGGTACGGCCCACCGCCTTCATGCTTTCCATGCCAGCGATGCCCGTTACCACCGTACAGAAGATCACCGGGGCGATGACCATTTTAATGAGCTTAACGAACGCGTCGCCAAGCGGTTTCATTTGCGCGCCCAGCTCCGGGTAATAGTGACCCAGCAGAATACCGATGGCGATGGCTGTCAGGACCTGGAAATAAAGACTTTTGAAGAGTGAGGTTTTCATAGGGTGTCCTTGGGAAGAAAAACCACAGGCTTTGTAAGGTTATGGTTAACCTGCGGCTCTAAAATAACACCCGTATAACAGGACAGAAATAAACCCGGTTCAAATTTGAAACACAAATGTTAAGAACTTTGAACTGGCTCGCACAAGCCAGCAACAAAATTACACTTTTGCGTTATGGTCAGCGCCAGAAAGGTATCGCTGCTCGAAGACATCCGGCGGCACCGCCGGGGCAAAAAGGTAGCCCTGGCCGCTCTCGACGCCCGCCTCTGCCAGCCAGACGCGTTGCGCTTCGGTTTCAATCCCCTCAGCAATAAGATGCACCTTGAGGCTGCGCGCCATCTGGACGATGGCCTGCACCATGCTGCTGTCCTCCGGGAGCCCGTCGACAAACGATTTATCGATTTTGAGCACGTCCACCGGCAGGGCTTTCATGTGCTGAAGCTGGCGCAGCCCGGCGTAGCCCATACCAAAATCGTCCAGCGCGATGCGAATGCCGGCATTGCGCAGCGGCTTCAGGATGGCCACCGCGTCGTTAGGATCGTCAATGCGCCGGCTCTCCGTCACTTCCAGCGTCAGCGTATCAGGCTTGATCCGGTAGCGGTGGATCAGCTCCAGCATCTCGGAGACCATCGTCGGATGCATAAGCTGCAGGGCAGACAAGTTGACCGACAGCGGCAGCGTTACGCCGCGCTCCTGCCAGGCGGCAAGCTGGCGGCAGGACTCCTCCAGTACCCAATAGCCAACGGTGACCATCAGGCCGCAGGATTCGATGCGCTCAATCAGCCCCTCCGGCAGCTCCCAGGAGCCATCCGGCTGCTGCAGGCGGAGCAGCGCCTCGGCGCTTTTCACTTCCCCCGTCTGTAAATTCACCTGCGGCTGTAGCCAGAGGGCGAACTGACGGTTATCCAGCGCGGTCAGGATATCGCTCTCTTCCGTCAGGCGCTGCTGCGCCTTTTCCATCTGCTCCGGGTCGAAGAACTGGATCTGATTTTTCCCTTTGCGCCGGGCGGTAAACGCCGCCGAGAACGCGCGGCGGTACAGCTGCTCCGCCGTTAAATCACCGTAGTACATGGCGATACCGATACTGGCGCTCGGACGAAGCTGGATGCCCTGCACGGGCAGCCGCTCATTTATGACAGTAAGTACTTGCTGACCTAATGTGATAGCGTGCCACGGCTCTTTCACGCCGTTGGCAATCACCACCAGGTCGTAACCGCTGACCTGGGTCAGCACCATGCGCGGGGCAAGAACAGACTTCACCTTTTCCACCAGCGTCAGCAGCAGCATTTCACGCTGGCTCTCCTTGAGCACGCCCGCCGTGTCCTGCAGGGTTTCACAGGCAATCACCATCAGCGCCGTGGTTTGCTGCCGCGCAACGGTCTGCTCCAGCATTGCCATCAGAAACGCTTTATTAGGTAGCTCCGACACCGGGAAGCGCGTGGCGCTGTTGTTTAGCTCATCCTGATGACGCTGAATGCGCTGCTGGTTGAGGTTGTAGCTGCGCACCAGCATACCGATCTCATCGTCCTGGTGCAGACGCGGCAGCTCAAGCTGGTGCCCCAGTTGATCCTGCGGCGAAATCCCATTCAGCTCGCGGGCGATACGGCGCAGCGGGTGGACAATGAGGCGGTTTATACACCACGTCAGCGCTACGCTGATGATCAGGGTCATAAGTAAGCAAGTGGTCACTAACGTAACCACCCAACTCATGACGAATTTATACATCCGGTACGAGTCCGCCTGCAGAACCAGGTAGGCCAGTGGCTGCGGATTGGCAGGACGTTCCAGCGAATAGAGAGGCAGAGAAATTTGCACCGGCAGCTCAAACAGGCGCATCACCATCATCGGGACGGGACGCTCCGGGATAAAACTCATCCGCAACGCCTGGAACTGGTTGGGTAAGACGACATCGGCGCGGCTAACGACCCCGGCAGGCTGAATGCGCTTTAAGATGGTTTCCGCTTCGGGAATGTCCCCTTTCAGGATCGAGGCGGAGAGCGGGCCGCGCACCGAGCGGGCGATACTTTCTAACTGCGAAGCCGTGTTATAGCGATTCTGCTGTACGGAATGAAACAGCAAAATTACGCAGAAGAGCAGTACAAACAGCATAGTGACGGCAGAGACCATCGCCATTTGTTTGATCGTTAAGGAACGGCTGACACGCAAAATGACTCTCCACAAAACTCGAAGCGCAGGGCGCGCCAGGGTGTAAACCTGGCGCGCCTGAGTATACCCGATTGCCGCGCTATTAAGAGAGACTTACAAATGGATTAAGGAAAATCCGATTACCAGTCCGCATAAGGAATAAGCGGCTGCGGCGGTAAGTCCATATCGCCCTGCCAGCCTGCAGCAGAGTAGCGCACATAAATTAGCGCATGGCTTGGGGTGTAATCTTTCGCTTCCTGAATATCCACGCCCATACCCACAAACCAGTTGGAGGTGACCCGGCGTTCGATAATTGCCCGCGCGGTATAACCCGTCCCGGAGGAGGAGCTGCCGGTTTCCATCGCGCCACGGTCGGTATAGCGGCCTGGCTCATCGGTCGGGATCAGGCTCTGGATCGGGTAACGCAGCTCGTCTTTGGTTTTGGAGTGGGACCAGGACACCGAGCCACCCAGCTCCCAGGACCAGTTTTCCGTACGCTTACGCCAGGTCACCGGCAGCGCGAAGGAGACATACTCCTGCGGGCTGTAGTAGCCGCCCTGACCGAGGGAATAGCCGCTCAGATCCTTATCGTAGTGCCAGAGCATATTGGAGACGCCGACCGTCAGGCGCTCGTTGTTTTTATTAATGAGCTTGTAGTAATAACCCGTCATCCAGCGGACGCGCCAGTTATCTTCCACATTTTTACCGGTCAGCGTTTCCGCGTTCAGGCTTGACCAGATGCCGTTCGCCTCGCCTTTGTCATAGCTGATGCTTACCCCGCCGCCCGTCGCGCGCACGCCGCCCCAGGTGGTGCCGGTATTGGTATCTTTTTGCCCGGCGAACGCCAGCAGAGAGCTGGAGATAGGCCGACGATGGGCGTTGACGGTGTAGCCGATGGGGCCTAAATCGCTGCTGTAGCTGATACCGCCCACCACGTCGACGACGTCAAAGCCCATTGGCGTGGTACCAATATCCATCGCCCAGGTTTTATTCTGCCAGCCAACGGCGACGCTGGCGCCGCTGTCGCTCTGGCTGGTGTTGCCGCTACACGGCGTGTCGTAGCAGGTCCCCCATTTAGGGTCGTAAGTTCCGTTATTGTTATCAAAGGTGCCGGCGTCCATGTTGACCAGATCGCTTCTGAAGAACATGCGCCCGTCAGAGAGCGGGGCGTCCACCTGGAGCATGGTGGTATGCGCTTTCAGGTCAGAATAGCCGCCCGTACCGCTGGAGCCCCAGTAGTCGTGCTGCAGCGTGACGTTAACATCCTGCTGACGGTACAAATCACCGGCGTCACTGCGCACGCCGCGCTTCAGCCAGTCATCTTTTTCATCGTTACGCGTCAGACGGGTGAAACTGTCATTGTCCACCGGACGCGTCGTGGTGATGCCGGACGACACCATCGCATCTTTATACGTCTCCAGCGCCTGCTGCGGCTGGCCGTTTTGCGTCTGGAAGCGGGCAGCGTCACGCAGCACCAGCGCGCTTTCCATGGAGGCGGGCTGCGATTTAGCCTGCGGAATGATTTTGCTGAAGGTCTGTTCTGCGGCAGCGGAATCGCCCAGTCCTGCCTGCGCCATCGCGATCCGGCGCTGCATGTTGAGCGACAGCGGCTGGCCGTTTTGCGCGGCGGGCAGTTTCGCGAGCTCCGCACGGGCGGCATCTTTGTTACCTTCCGCGCTGTAAATTTCGGTCAGACCGAGGATCGCATCTTCGTTCTGCGGCTCACGCTGCAGGACGGCGCTGTACGTCGTTTTCGCCGCGTTCAGATCGCCACGCTGCTGCGCCCAGTCCGCCAGCGTCAGGTCTATGCGGGTAGAGGCAGGCTGTTGACGCAGAAGATTTTCCGCCTCCTGCTCTTTGCCGCTGTCGCGCAGGCGGTTGGCGGTTTCCAGCACCTGATTGCTTTGCAGACGGTCGGCAAGCTCCTGAATATTGCCGTTCCACTGGCTGCGCGGCAGGGTATTCAGATGCGCCAGCGCGGCCCGGTCCTGATCGTTTCCGGACAGGTAGAGCCCGTTGGCATACACCTGCTCCGGGTCAGACGGTTTCTGGCTGGCAAGCTGGCGCATCAGGGTATCCGCCTGGCTGCGCTGGCCCGCGCTGTAGAGATCGCGCGAGAGACGATACGTTATCCAGACGTCACCGGGCGAGAGTGCCAGACGGCGACGCTGAATTTCTGCCGCCTGAGCGTATTTCCCCTGACTCTCCAGCTGTTCTGCCTGGGCGGAAAGCTGCTCGTTAGTCAGGCTACGCTCAATATCATCAATACTCCGGCGCTGGCTGGCAGAGAGCGACTGGATAAACTGCGAGGCTTTCTCCGGGGACTGCGCGCGGTAAACATTGGCAAGGCCGCGAACCGCATTGCTGTTGCTGCTGTCCATACGTAACGCCTGGCGGTAATAACGCTCCGCCGCGTCGTTATCTTTACGCGCCGCAGCGGCATCTCCCAGCCCCAGCACCGCATAGCTGTCGGTATTGTCGACGTTGCGCGCCTGCTGATAGTAACGCTCCGCCTGCGCCGGGTTATTCGCCTTCAGCGCCGCATCCCCCTGCTGGATCAGCAGCCAGTAGCGGTTAACCTTCAGCAAGCTGTCCCATTTCCCGCGGTTATCGCTCTGCGGATCGAGGGCAATCGCCTTTTCAAACTGTGCCACCGCGCGGGCGCGGTCGCCTTTCTGGGAATAGGCCTGCCCCAGAGCCCCCACCGCTTCACTGTCGGCATGGTTGGCGCTGACGGCTTTTTGCAGCTCCGCCACCGCCTTACTCCCCTGCCCGGCATCCACCGCCGCCAGCCCTTCCGCTTTCGCGCGGAACGCCGGGTCAGCGAGCTGCTTTTGCTGCGCCTCAAGCTGGGCGCGCGCCGCCGCGACGCTATCGCCGTCGCTGAAGACGGTCAGGTATTTTTGCAGCGCGGTGACGCTGGCGCTGCTGGCAGGCTGGTCTTTGATCTGCTCATACCACATGTCAGAGGCCTGGCCGCGGCCGCCGGTGGATTTAGCCATCTCCTGCAGCACCGCAAAGCCTTCATCACGGCGTCCGCTCTGGAACAGAAGCTGGGCCAGCGTCGTCTGGAGCTGGGTATTCCCGGGGCTGCTGCTGTTTATTTTTTTCAGCTGGTTGATGGCCGAAGCGCGACGGGCAGGATCTTTCGCCACCACATTCCAGTATTCCGTCGCCACGTCGCCGCCCGGCGGGTTACCGTCAAAGAGCTTGTCATAGGCGGCAATCGCCTCCTGCGTGTGCCCTGTCGTAGCGAGTAAGCGCGCCTGCTGAAGCTGCTGGCGACCATCCGGGGTGGAAAGCAGCATGGTATTGCGTGAGGACTGGTACGCGCCGGAGTCAGGGGCGATCCCCTTCAGGCGGTCCAGCTCTTTTTGCGCTCCGGCGTTATCGCCCTGGCGCAGCAGGTAGCGAAAGCGGGCGGCAATGACGTCAGGGTTGTTCGGATCGATCAGCTCAAGACGGTAGAGCGACTGACGAACCAAATCCTCGCGATGGGTCGATTCGCCCAGCCGAACCTGCTCCAGCAGCTGTTTCTGCTGCGGAGAGTTAACGGCCTGCGCCAGCGGCATCAGTGCCAGCCCAAGCGTTAGAGTGAGTAGATTTACTGTGAACTTGCGCATTCCTGGCCCCAATCCGGTATTAATTCACCCTTAGCGGTGAAGCGAAAACGATGCTGATCCCATCCCTGACCAAAAAGAGTCAATACATAGCTGTAGTAGGCATTGTTATCGGGAAAATGATCTGCCACGCGCTGGCGCTGAACCGCCTGGGCATCGCGCTGCTGTAAAAACGGCAGCATCGCGGCAGAGAACCCGACCGGGCCATTGCCGTTGTGTTTACCCGTCGCCACATCCACTTTCTCCGGCGGCACGCCCTGTTTGATTGTCTTTGCCGCCATCGGCTGGAAGCGCGTCAGCAGCCGGGCTTTTTGAGGATCTTTATCGCTCATCATGCCCACCCAAAGGTAGACACGGATGGCGTCATACCCCCCTTCCAGCGTTTTATCCTGCTGTAGCTGCCAGCCTTTGTTTTTCTGATACTGCACCCAGTTCGGCGAGAATCCCTTCGGCGCGCTTTCCAGCAGCAGCCGCAGATTGGTTTCACGCAGCGTGGTCCACGGGGCACCGTAGCGGGTGAAATAGCTCGCTAACTGTGGAGGAAGGTAGCTGGGGTTAAAGCGCCAGGCGTTTTCTTCGGCAAAACCGACTTTACCGGGAAGCAGCATTGAGCCGAGCCCCGGCACTTTCACCACTTCCTCGCTGGCAATGCGTTTTAGCAGTGCCTTGCCCGTTTGGGTATAGTCCGGGTCTTTCCATAACCGGCCCGCTTCGAGCAGCGACCAGGCAATCCAGACATCGGCATCTGAGGCGGAGTTGGTGTCAATCACCCCCCAGTTTTCTTTGTCTTTCTGTCCCCAGAGCCAGGCGGGTAGACGATCGTTGAGATTGCCGCTGGCGAGGTTATCGCGCGTCCACGTCAGCAGCTGGTCAAACGCCTTGCGATCGTTAGCGGCCAGGGCAAAGAACAACGCATAGCTTTGCCCTTCCGACGTTGTAATTTTGCGCGTGTCGCTCGGATCGATGACGCGCCCGCCCTCGCTGATGTAATCCTTTTTAAACTGTTCCCAGGCAGGCCAGGTACAGGCGGCGCGAAGAGGGATCGCCGCCAGCATCAACGCTGCGACTACACACCAGCGAAAGGCTTTCATCACGTCTTACTCATCCGGGTTAAGGCGACGACGGCTGATGATGCGCAGCAGACGCCACAGCACCCATGCCAGCAAGACCACGCTGACCGCAGCCAGGATGGCGAGCAGAACCGGATGGTTCGACAGCGCATACCACAGGCGCTCGAACCACGGCAGATGGCCGACGTAATACACATCACCCACGCGCAGGCTGTTGACGCCGGACTCGCGGATCACCGACACAGAACCAAACATCGCGGCACGTTTGCCGCTGTCGTTCATCGCGGTATTCAGCAGCTCATAGCCGCGCGGGCTGTCCGCCAGCAGGGCTATCACGCTACGCTGATCGTTGTAAGGAGACTGGAAGCCCACCACCGCAGCCATCGCCCCCTGAGAGGTTACGGCCGTCTGCGCGCTGGCCTTACGGTCGTTCACGTCCGGCATAATGCTTGGGAACTCGGTCTGGCGAAGCGGCGTGTTAACCCACGACTCGGTGGCTTTCACCAGCAGGTCGATACGTTTTTCATCCTTCAGCTTGTCCGGGATGGTGCCGATCACCATGATATCCGCATCTTTGTTCTGGATCTGACTGCCATCGTCCGTCAACGTGACGTTAACTGCCGGTAATCCGGTTTGCGCGCCTACGGTTGCCATGGTGTCGAGCAGGGTCGTCACCTGACCTTCGTTTGGCGCTTTTGGCATCACCACAATGGATTCAGAGAGATCGGCCATGCGGCTGAACGGGAAGCCCGCGTTAGCAAAGGCACGCAGATCCGGCATCGCCAGGAAATGGTAGTACTTCGAGAAGTCGATGGTCGACTCATCGCCGATCACAACGTGGTTTTGTACCGGCTGGAAGGTGATGCAGTTATCCACCGAACCGCCAGGCATCGGGTTCATGTACTGGAAATCAAAACGCAGCTGGTTGATCGCGCCAAGCTTCAGCGCCGGAATAGAGACGTCCGTTTTTCCGTCCAGCAGCCCCTGCAGCACCGGCAGGCGGAGCATCAGACGGTTGGTGTCCTGGGTACTTTGCAGACTGAACGATTGCAGGAACTGGTTGTTCAGGCTGATATCCATGCGCGAGCTGTCTTTCGTCGCCGGCGCGGTATAGCGGTAGTTGAGATTGATATCAATGCCGTTGGTGCGCAGCAGGTACAGATCCGGCGGCAGGTTCAGCGACAGGCTAATCGGCGATGGCTCAAGGCCGGAGGCCTGCAGCTGCTCTTCATAGGTTTTTAGTTCACCAAACGTCACGGCGCGGTCGGTACGCACCCAGTTTGGCGCGTCATAAGGTTTACGCGCCAGCAGCGGCTTAACTTCGTCCACCACCACGCTGTTGCCGCGGAAAAGGACGTTGCCCTGAGCAATCGCCTTCGCGGCCTGGACCAGATCTTTATCATCACGACCAAAGACCACCAGCAGCTTCACGTACGGGTTATCCGGGTGGCTTACCATCTCAATGGTTGGCGCTTTGACTTCCGGGTGGTCGCGCAGGAAGCCCGGACGCTTCGCGTTGGTTGCAAAGACAATCGCGTTCCTGTCCGGCATTTTGTCATACATCACCGGGAAGTTCTGACCGCGCCAGCCGGAGCGGGAGCCAAACCAGGAGGCCACAATGGTCGCCGCCAGCTGCTCGGTCACGTCAGGGGACGATGCAAACACCATCGGCAGCGTGAGCGGACGGTTATCACGCGGGTCGAAGAACGGAACCGGGAACGCCGACAGATCGTTTTTCAGCGCCAGCGGCTGGTAGGTCATCTGCAGCGAGGAGTTACGCCCGACGTCCAGCCACAGCGTATTGCTGGCGGGGTTTTCGCAGACATCGCGGTAGTGACCAACAAACTCCAGACGGATACGGTTAAAGTCGGTGATGAAGAGCGGGTTAATCGGCACCTGCGCCTGTGTTTTCTTACCCAGCTGCTCTTTGGTCACCGGCAGAACGTCCATCAGTTCATCGTTCAGGTAGACCTTCAGTTGAGACTGCGTCGGCAGCAGGGATGGCGACGGGGTGTATTCAAGGTTCAGTACCGCATTTGAAACAACCTCATCGCTGCGCATACCAAATTCAATGCTGCCGTTAGGGTTGACGCCGCGAAGCACCATGCTACCCGGCGGCGGCGCAATTTGCGCGAAGGTCAGCTTCACGTCCCGCGACGGCACATTATCTGCGACAACGGGCGCGTTAGCCCCCCGCACGCCCGGCATCACCTGCCCGATGACCGGATTCACGGCCGGCAGGGTGTTCCCCTCCGTTGGCTGGTTCGGAATGATGTTTTCTGTTTGACCGGGTGCCGCCGTAACAACCGGATCGGTTGCCTGCGCGACGACAGGTACCGTCGGCGCAGGCGTCGCCGCTGCGTTACCGGGTGCTGCGTTAGCCATTGTTGCGGGAAGTGCACTCACTCCCATTGCCACTGCACATAACCAGGAAAGTTTTGTTTTCATCGCGTTATCATCATTGTTGAGCCATAACCGGGTCCGCCTGCTTCGTCTCATCCCGCTCGGGACGACGAGGAATGAACGACACGACCCAGGAAACCAGCGAAGTAAGTGACCGGAAAATTAATTTCACCGACGACGGGGCAAATTCTGCAAGGTGACGATAGCCACGGAACCCCAGCTTCAGAATATCCAGCAGGCTTTCCAGTGGTTTATCTTCCGGGAAGCTGTCCTGCCAGAGAGCCCATGTATCCGCACGGGCAAACGTACACTGCACAAAATCAATGTGTTGCTTTTTGGTCAACGGCATCAGCTGCAGACCCACTTCACTGCCTGCCACACGCACAACCTGCGTCGGGAAGACATACTCCTGCTGTCCGCGCTTAAGCAGCAGGTTAACCTTCTGCCCTTCCAGCACTTTCGCCTGGCCGTTGATTTTGATCCCCAGGCCACCGTCAGAGAAGTCGTGCACCGTACAGGAGAAGAGGTGACCATCTTCACGGGCGATCGCCGCAGGCATGCAGATTTCAACGCGATGCGCGCGACGAACCTGTTTACTCTCTACCGACACCGCCACCGCGCCGCCGAGGATAATCAGGTTGTAGAACACCCAGGCCATACTGACAAAGACGGTCAGGATTTCGTTTTCCGGGCCGTAGAAGTAGCGCCAGATACCGGCTATCACGCCGACAATATTCAGCAGCACGAGGAAGATATACGGGCGGGAGATCACCCAGTCGACGTACTCCTCTTCCACCAGACCGCCCTTCGCGGTGACGTTGAATTTCCCTTTGTGCGGGTTAATCAGCGCGACCATCGTCGGCGGCGCGATGTACCACGCCAGCACCGTTTCGTAGATTTCACTCCAGAAGGAGTGCCGGTATTTGCCCTGAATCTTCGAGTTCGTCAGGCTCGCGTGGATCATGTGCGGCAGAACGAACAGCGCAATCATCAGCGCGGGGGCGTAAATGATATAGGCGTGAAGGAGCAGGAACGCCAGCGGCGCGGTCAGGAAGATCAGCCGCGGGATGCCGGACAAGAAGTGGAACATGGCGTTGACGTAGCAGAGACGTTGCGCCAGCTTGAGCCCTTTGCCTATCAGCGGGTTATCGAGGCGGAAAATCTGCACCATGCCGCGTGCCCAGCGAATACGCTGACCAATGTGCGCCGAGAGTGATTCCGTCGCCAGACCGGCGGCCTGAGGGATACGCATATAGGCAGAGGTATAGCCGCGGCGGTGCAGGCGCAGCGAGGTATGCGCATCTTCCGTTACCGTTTCAACAGCAATTCCGCCAATTTCATCCAGCGGCTTACGGCGGATAACCGCGCAGGAGCCGCAGAAGAAGGTGGCATCCCACATGTCGTTCCCGTCCTGCACCAGCCCATAGAACAGCGTGCCTTCGTTCGGGGTTTTGCGGAAGCGGCCAAGGTTACGTTCAAACGGGTCCGGCGAGAAGAAGTGGTGCGGCGTCTGCATCATCGCCAGCTCTTTCTCTTTCAGGAACCAGCCCATGGTCATCTGCAGGAACGAGCGCGTCGGCACGTGGTCACAGTCAAAAATCGAGACGAACTCCCCGGAGGCATACTTCAGGGCGTTGTTGATATTCCCGGCCTTCGCGTGCTCGTGAGTCGGGCGGGCGATGTACTCAACGCCGACCTCTTCCGCAAACTGGCGAAACGCCGGACGGTTGCCGTCATCCAGGATCCAGACTTTGAGCTTATCTTTCGGCCAGTCGATGCCCAGCGCGGCATAGATGGTGTTTTTCACCACGCTCAGGTCTTCGTTATAGGTCGGGACGAAGAGATCGACGGTCGGCCACTGCGTGGTGTCTTTAGGCAGCGGAACCGGCTGGCGGTTGAGCGGCCAGATCACCTGGAAATAGCCTAGCACCAGCACAATCCACGCGTAGGTCTCAGCAAACAGCAGCACCAGACCACACACCAGGCTGACCGGGTCGTCCCAGTTCAGCGTTGAGGTGTAACGCCACCAGATGTAGCGGCAGGAAACCGTCAACGACAGCACAATCAGCATCAGCGCCGAGAAACGGCCCGGAATACGGCGAACCAGCAACGCCACGCCCCACAGCAGGATCAGGAAGATGAACTGCGCCAGCGGGTTGAAAGGTTGCGTAATACAGACCAGCGCCAGAATGAGCGAGAACACGACAATCACGCCGAGAATAAAACGCCGCAAGCCTGGGTGGAGATGCCCAAGCTCTTTATGGTTATCCAGATGGCTGGTCTTATCGCTGACGCTAGCGGGCAGTTTATCCAGCCACTGATGATAGCGTTCACGTAACTGCTGTACGCGGGAATAGCTGCGCCAGTGCGGCGTTATTTTCTCCGTTCGGGATGACGATATTGCCAGCCAGACGGCCTGAATAAGATAGCGCGCCGGGTCCAAAGGCCGTGGTCGGTCGGGGTTAATGTGTGGGTATAATTCGCCGTGACGCGCACGGATGCGCTGCCAGCGCGGGTGCTCGAGCGGAATGAACGTCCAGGCCAGAATCAGCCAGAAACAGCCGAGCGCGGCGCTGAATGCCGGAGCACCATGCCGGCGAAAGTGCCGGTAATGGTCGCTCAAACGCGAACTGACCGGCGGGATGAGAAGCCAGCTGGCGAGTCGACTCATACCGAACTCCCGGCAGGCTCCGCCTTGCTGGCGAAGTTCAGCAGACACCAGTTCGCCAGCGTCAGGATCTCTTCTGCTGCCAGCGAGTCGCTGCGGTATTCGCCCAGCGGCTGCTTGGAGGCGAGGCATTCCGCCATCCCCTCATCCCGATGAATCACAATGGGAAGCAGGCGGCGCTGGCTTTGCAGCCACACCTGATAGAGATCGTCCTGGATTTGGCTACCGATACGTAAATCGTTAATCAGGAGGTGCGCGTTCTGAGGCAGTCCCTGCTGATGCAGGCGAATATGGCAGTTCGCATCGACGTTCACCACGGAAAGTACATGATCGCACTGGGCGATGAGCTGCCGGGTCAGCGTCCCGGCGCCGTGCGGCAGATCCAGCAGGATCCACTGGTAGTGCCCCTTTTCTTTCAGGCTCTGCAGCGCAAGCGTGAACTGCGAAAACAGACGCTGATAGGCGGCTTCATTCTCGCGTTCTGTGGTGGTCAGTTGGCCAAAAGGCAGTAAATCCAGCTGGGAGGTATAGCGTAGCCCCGCATCCCGCCAGTCTTTGTCATCAAGCAGCGCGCGGGCCCAGCCCTCTTCGCGAGTGAAATCGACGTTGAACGACATACGCAGCAAATTATCGGCGCAGGCGTCAATCACCAGCACCGATTCACCTAAAAGCTGTAATGACCACGCCAGCGCCGCGGTAACAGATGTGGTACCCACACCGCCACGGACGCCCTGTAATCCGAGTATGGCCATCAATGGCTCCCTTAATGTTGATGGGCGAATTCAGCTAATAACGGCCAGCGTTTAATAGCAGCAGCCAACTGTTCCCGCTGGGAAATATCGGTGTAATCTATTTCAGGTAGAGAAAAGGCCTGCGCCAGCGCCAGAAAATCGTTTTGGAATGTGTAACCCAGAGTCGAGTCGACTGGGGTTGCAGGTTCGTTATTATCCATTCTTATTCCATCCCTTTGAGGAAAATCGCACGCTCGGAAGTTGCGGGGCATCCTGCCCTGACAAATTTCATTTACATGCTAAATCTGATGTTCTTTAATTTCAATGTTAGGTTTATTTCTACGCTTTCGCTAGTAAACTGAGATACAGGCAAATTAGACGAAAAGAGGGACATCGTGGACTCCATATTTTCTATTGGCATCCAGTCATTATGGGACGAATTGAGCCACATGCCAGTCGGTGGAGTCTGGTGGATTAATACGGATCGTAATGAAGACGCTATCAGCCTGGTAAACCAGACAATTGCCGCTCAGGATAAGGATTCCCGCGTGGCCGTCATTAGCATGGGCGAAGAGCCGAAGAAAATAATTACGCTGGAAAGCGACAGCGGCCCCCAGAAAGTACGTTTGTTTTCTATGTCAGCGGAAGCGGATAGTCTATACTTTTTGTCCCGCGACGTTCAGTGCTCTATAGATCCGGATCACTATTTAGTGATTCTTAAATGTGCAAATAACATACTGCAAAATATTCCTGCTGAAAAACTGCTGTCGTGGCTGGAAAAAATCAATAAATGGGCAAAGTTTCAAAATTGCACGCTATTGGTCGTCAACCCCGGCAGTAATAATGACAAGCTGTTCTCACTTTTGATGGGCGAATATCGCTCCCTGTTCGGGCTGGCAAGTCTTCGTGACCAGGCAGGCAGCTATCTCTACGATATTGCCTTCTGGTGCAATGAAAAGGGCGTGAGCGCCAGGCAACAGCTGACTCTTAAACCTATTGAGGGGAAATGGCACCTGGCACAGCAGGAAGAAACCGTGGTGCAGCCGCGCAGCGATGAAAAGCGCATCCTGAGCCATATTGCGGTTTTAGAGGGCGCGCCCGCGCTTTCGGAAAACTGGTCACTGTTTGAGTCTAACGAAGCGCTTTTTCATGAAGCCCGCACCACCCAGGCAGCCACCCTCGTTTTCTCGTTGATGCAGAATAATCAGATTGAAACGCTGGCGAGACAAATTCATACCCTGCGCCGCCAGCGCGGCAGCGCGTTAAAAATTGTGGTGCGCGAAAATAATACCAGCCTGCGTGCTACCGATGAGCGTCTGCTTCTGGGCTGCGGGGCAAATATGGTTATCCCCTGGAATGCGCCACTGTCACGCTGCCTGACGCTTATTGAAAGCGTTCAGGGTCAGCAGTTCAGCCGCCATGTCCCGGAAGATATCTCCACGCTGCTCTCCATGACCCAGCCGATGAAGCTGCGTGGCTACCAGAAATGGGATACGTTCTGCGATGCCGTCGGCAACATGATGAGCAACACGTTACTTCCGGCGGACGGGAAAGGGGTTATGGTTGCCCTGCGGCCGGTCCCGGGCATTCGCGTTGAGCAGGCGCTCACCCTGTGTCGCCCGAACCGTACAGGGGACATCATGACCATTGGCGACAATCGCCTGGTGCTATTTTTGTCGTTTTGCCGGGTCAACGATCTTGATACTGCGCTTAACCACATCTTCCCCCTGCCAACCGGGGATATTTTCTCGAACCGTATGATTTGGTTCGAAGATAATGCTATCAGCGCAGAGCTGGTGCAAATGCGCGCTCTCCAGCCTGAACAATGGGTTAAACCGCTCGCAATCACGAGCGATGTAAAACCGCTCCTCAATGCCAGACATGACGGACATGTCTGGCGTCGGGTTCCGGAACCCCTTCGCTTATTAACTGAGAACGGGGAGAACGCACCATCATGAATATCAGCGATATCATCCAACTGGTCGTATTCTGCGCGCTGATCTTTTTCCCGCTTGGCTACTATGCACGCCATTCCATACGCCGTATCCGTGATACGGCCAGAGTGATGTTTGTAAAACCTCGCTATGTAAAACCAGCCGGAACACTGACACGGGCATCACACGTCAAGGCAGACCGTAAACATGACTAATTCATCCTATACCGCTTCGTCACCCTCGCCGCTCTGGCAATACTGGCGCGGCCTTTCCGGCTGGAACTTCTACTTTCTGGTGAAGTTTGGCCTGCTTTGGGCAGGTTATCTGAATTTCCATCCCCTGCTTAACCTGGTGTTTATGGCCTTCCTGCTGATGCCTCTGCCGAACATCAGGCTGCATCGTTTACGCCATTGGGTGGCCATCCCCATCGGCTTTGCGCTGTTCTGGCACGATACCTGGCTGCCTGGTCCGGAAAGCATAATGAGCCAGGGATCGCAGGTCGCGGGCTTCAGCGCAGACTATATGCTTGACCTGGTTGAGCGTTTCATTAACTGGCAGATGATTGGCGCCGTCTTTGTCCTGCTGGTTGCCTGGCTGTTCCTGTCTCAGTGGATCCGCGTCACGGTGTTTGTCGTCGCCATTATGATCTGGCTTAACGTGCTGACGCTGGCGGGGCCAAGCTTTTCCCTGTGGCCTGCCGGCCAGCCGACGACAACGGTGACCACGACGGGAGGAAGCGCAGCGGCTACCGTTACAACGGCAGGCGATACGCCGGTGGTGGGCGATATTCCAACGCAGACTGCACCGCCGACCTCCACCAATCTTAATGCCTGGCTCTCCAGCTTCTATACCGCTGAAGATAAGCGACAGACGAAATTCCCGGATGCGCTGCCAGCCGATGCGCAGCCGTTTGAGCTGCTGGTGATTAACATCTGTTCCCTCTCCTGGGCTGACGTGGATGCCGCCGGTTTGATGTCTCACCCGCTGTGGTCCCACTTTGACATCCAGTTTAAAGATTTTAACTCTGCCACCTCATACAGCGGCCCGGCGGCAATCCGCCTGCTGCGAGCAAGCTGCGGTCAGGCATCGCATAAAAACCTGTATCAACCCGCTGGCAACCAGTGTTATTTGTTCGATAATCTCGCGAAGCTGGGCTTTACGCAGCACCTGATGCTGGGGCATAACGGTCAGTTCGGTAACTTCCTGAAAGAGGTACGTGAACAGGGTGGCATGCAGGCGCCACTGATGGATCAAACCGGTCTTCCCGTTACGCTGCTGGGCTTCGATGGCTCGCCGGTTTATGACGATACCGCCGTGCTGCAGCGCTGGCTGCAGACCATCGAAAAAGACAGTAATCCGCGCAGTGCAACGTTCTATAACACCCTGCCGCTTCACGACGGTAACCACTTCCCGGGGGTGAGTAAAACGGCGGATTACAAAGTGCGGGCGCAGAAATTCTTCGACGAGCTGGACGCGTTCTTCACGGAGCTGGAAAAATCTGGCCGTAAAGTGATGGTGGTCGTGGTACCTGAGCACGGTGGCGCGCTGAAAGGCGACAGAATGCAGGTATCCGGCCTGCGCGATATCCCAAGCCCGTCCATTACCAACGTGCCTGCAGGCATTAAATTCTTTGGTATGAAGGCACCGCACCAGGGCACACCAATTGAGATTACCCAGCCAAGCAGCTATCTGGCGATTTCAGAACTGGTTGCCCGCGCCGTTGACGGGAAGCTGTTTGTGGAAGATAGCGTGAACTGGGATCAGCTCACCAGCAACCTGCCGCAAACGGCAGAAGTCTCCGAGAACGCCAACGCGGTGGTGATTCAGTATCAGAACAAACCGTACGTTCGCCTGAACGGCGGGGACTGGGTACCGTATCCGCAGTAACTGATTTCCCCCTCTTCCCACAGGGGAGAGGGGATAGTCAGTGCGTCATTGTTGCGCTGAAATCCACACCCGCATTTTCAGACTTGCCGAATCGTCGTCTTTAGAGGTGATTTCGGGCTCTCCGGAAGGCTGCCCCATCGTTAAATGCCAGGGTAGCGCAGACGGATTTTCGCATCGTTTACTCCATCCGGTTATTCGGCGCTTCGCAGGGAAATCTCACCGCCCACCCAGGGCTTGATCGCGCCATCCTGCTCCAGAAGCAGCGCGCCCTGTGCGTCAATACCGCGGGAAATGCCGTAAATCTCTTTATCACCAATCAGCAGCTTCACCGGACGGTTGATGAAGTTATCCAGCTTTTCCCAACGAGACAGGAACGGTGCCAGGCCTTCCTGTTCAAAAAGCGTGAGTGAACTGCGCAGCTCTTTAATCATGCGCACGGCAAGGGTGTTACGATCGATGACGATCCCCGCTTCCTGGAGATTGGTCCAGGCCTGATTCACCACATCATCCTGGACAGTACGCATCACCATATTGAGGCCCGCGCCAATAACAATTTGCGCCGCATCACCGGTTTTACCCGTCAGTTCGACCAGAATACCGGCAAGTTTCCGATCGTTAAGGTACAGATCGTTTGGCCACTTAACGCGGACCCGATCGGCACCCAAATCGTGCAGCACTTCCGCCATGACGATACCAATGACCAGACTCAGGCCAATGGCTGCGGCAGGCCCCTGCTCCAGACGCCAGTACATGGACAGATAGAGATTGGCGCCAAATGGCGAGAACCATTTGCGACCGCGACGGCCACGACCGGCCTGCTGGTATTCAGCAACACAGGCATCGCCGGATGAGAGTTCGCTCAGCCGGTCCATAAGGTACTGGTTCGTCGAATCAATCACCGGCAGCACCGCAACGTTGCCGTATCCAAGCTGGCTGCGGATGACGTCTTCATTCAGCAATTGAATTGGCTCCGGCAGGCTGTAGCCTTTTCCCGGCACAGTGAACACATCGACGCCCCAGTCGCGAAGCGTCTGGATATGCTTGTTAATGCCGGCACGGCTCATGCCCAGCTGCTCGCCCAGCTGTTCGCCAGAGTGAAACTCCCCGTCAGCAAGGATGCTAATCAGGGTTAACGGAATGGTATTGTCCTTCACGCAATGGTCTCCACGGCATTCACTTCACCTGTGCGGCCAATGAAGCGGACTTCTGGCTCCAGCCAGACGTTAAACTTTTCGCCCACACGTTGACGAACATAATGCGCCAGCTGTACAACATCATCGCTGGTCGCATCGCGTTGATTAATCAGTACCAGAGCCTGCTGCTGGTGAACGGCAGCGCCACCTACGGACGTGCCTTTTAACTGGCATTGATCGATCAGCCAGCCAGCGGCCAGCTTCACGCTGCCATCTGCCTGAGGATAATGTGGCGCAGTGGGCCATCCTTCAAGAAAGGCTTTTGCATTTTCGCTGCTAATAACCGGATTTTTGAAGAAGCTTCCTGCATTTCCGTTTACTTTCGGATCGGGAAGTTTGGTCATTCGCATATGGCAAACTGAGTCAAATACGTCGCGGGGAGTGACAGTTGCCGGATCGAGACGCGTTAAATCGCCATAGGTCAGCACCGGCTGCCAGTTCTTTGGCAGACGCAGGCCCACGGCGACAATCACGTAGCGATCCTGATATTCATGCTTGAAGATACTGTCACGATAGCCAAACCGACACTGTTCTGCCGTTAAGCGCTTAGCCGTTCCGGTCGCCAGTTCGATGCAGTCGACATATTCACAGACATGTTTCAGTTCGATGCCGTAGGCACCGATGTTTTGGATGGGTGACGATCCGGCGCAGCCTGGGATCAGCGCCAGGTTTTCCAGACCCGGCATCCCTTTTTCGAGGGTAAATTGCACCAGCTGATGCCAGTTTTCTCCGGCCCCCACGTGCAGATGCCAGCTATCGGCATGCTCTTCCACACCAATGCCCATGATGCGGTTAACGATCACCGTTCCCGCGAAATCGTCAAGAAACAGGACATTGCTTCCTTCGCCCAGAATCAGTACGGGTTCGTTATTTTCTGTTGCGCTTTGCCATGCATCCAGCAGCTGCTGTGCAGTATCGGCACGTACAATTTGATTAGCATTACGTTGAATGCCAAAGGTATTCCAGGGCTTAAGGGAGTGGTTCATAGACGCTATCCTGATGCAAAAACGCAGGTAGTTTACCGTATAAGCAGGGCGTTGGGGGATTAGTTTGTGCAGCGCAGAAACGCAAAAAGGCCATCCTTTCGGATGGCCTCTTCACTTAATTGATGCCTGGCAGTTCCCTACTCTCACATGGGGAGACCCCACACTACCATCGGCGCTACGGCGTTTCACTT
>NZ_JAAQOK010000035.1:0-56306 GCF_011683705.1 Enterobacter sp. 725m/11
AGATGTGTATAAGAGACAGCCTCCCCCTCTGACTGAAAGCAATGGACGCATCATGATTAGCGTATTCGATATTTTCAAAATCGGTATTGGTCCTTCCAGCTCTCACACCGTCGGACCAATGAAAGCCGGTAAGCAGTTCACGGATGACTTGATTGCACGCGGCATTCTGCACGACATCACCCGCGTGGTTGTCGATGTGTACGGCTCGCTTTCCCTGACCGGGAAAGGCCACCATACCGATATCGCCATTATCATGGGCCTGGCGGGAAATCTGCCGGATACCGTTGATATTGACGCGATCCCTGGCTTCATCCAGGACGTGAACACCCACGGTCGTTTGCTGCTGGCAAACGGTGAGCATGAGGTTGAATTCCCGGTTGACCACTGCATGAATTTCCATGCGGACAACCTGTCGCTGCACGAAAACGGCATGCGCATTACCGCGCTGGCCGGCGACAAAGCGGTTTACAGCCAGACGTATTACTCCATCGGCGGCGGCTTTATCGTCGACGAAGAGCACTTTGGTCAAACCACCACCTCTTCTGTTGAGGTGCCGTATCCGTACAAAACGGCGGCGGATCTCCAGCGCCACTGCCAGGAGACGGGGCTTTCCCTCTCTGGCCTGATGATGAAAAACGAGCTGGCCCTTCACAGCAAAGAGGAGCTGGAACAGCACTTCGCTAGCGTCTGGGAAGTGATGCGCGGCGGCATTGAGCGCGGGATCACCACCGAAGGCGTTCTGCCGGGCAAGCTTCGCGTACCGCGTCGTGCGGCGGCGCTGCGTCGTATGCTGGTGAGCACCGACAAAACGACAACGGACCCGATGGCCGTCGTCGACTGGATCAACATGTTCGCCCTGGCGGTGAACGAAGAGAACGCCGCAGGGGGCCGCGTCGTCACGGCGCCAACCAACGGTGCCTGCGGTATCGTTCCGGCCGTGCTGGCGTACTACGACAAGTTTATCCGTGAAGTGAACGCTAACTCCCTGGCGCGCTACCTGCTGGTCGCCAGCGCGATTGGTTCTCTGTACAAGATGAACGCCTCCATTTCCGGTGCGGAAGTAGGCTGTCAGGGCGAAGTCGGCGTGGCATGCTCCATGGCGGCGGCGGGCCTGGCGGAACTGTTGGGCGCAAGCCCGGCGCAGGTCTGCATCGCTGCGGAAATCGGCATGGAACATAACCTGGGGCTAACCTGCGATCCGGTTGCCGGACAGGTACAGGTGCCGTGCATCGAGCGTAACGCCATCGCCTCCGTCAAGGCGGTGAACGCGGCGCGTATGGCGCTGCGCCGCACCAGTGAGCCGCGCGTCTGTCTCGATAAAGTTATCGAAACCATGTACGAAACCGGTAAAGATATGAACGCCAAATACCGCGAAACCTCTCGCGGCGGCCTGGCGATGAAGATCGTAACCTGCGATTAAGCCTCTCAGGAAGCCTCGTTTTGCGAGGCTTCTTCCTGTTTTCCCTCACGCTATTCGTTTCATCCTGCCGACAGTGATACCCTTTACCCATTAGATTTAAGGGAGAATATCTGTGGCTGTTCATTTGCTTATCGTCGACGCGCTCAATCTGATTCGCCGAATCCATGCGGTACAAGGCACGCCCTGCAAGGACACCTGCCTGCACGCGCTGGAGCAGCTTATTCGCCACAGCGAGCCGACGCACGTCGTGGCCGTGTTTGATGACGAAGCGCGCAACAGCGGCTGGCGACATCAGCGCCTGCCCGACTACAAGGCTGGACGCGCGCCGATGCCGGACGATCTCCATGCCGAAATGCCCACCCTGCGTGCCGCCTTTGAGCAGCGCGGCGTCCCCTGCTGGGGTGCACAGGGCAATGAAGCCGACGATCTCGCGGCCACCCTGGCCGTAAAAGTGGCAAGTGCCGGTCATCAGGCCACTATCGTTTCAACTGACAAAGGCTACTGCCAGCTGCTCTCCCCAACTATCCGCATTCGCGACTATTTTCAAAAACGCTGGCTGGACGCGCCGTTTATTGCCAGCGAGTTCGGCGTCTTGCCTGAGCAACTGCCGGATTATTGGGGTCTGGCAGGCATCAGCAGCTCTAAGGTTCCGGGTGTCGCCGGTATTGGACCAAAGAGCGCCGCCCAGTTGCTGACCGATTTTCAGAGTCTGGAAGGGATTTACGCCCGTCTGGATGAGGTGCCTGAAAAGTGGCGCAAGAAGCTGGAGGCGCATAAAGAGATGGCGTTTATCTGCCGCGAGGTGGCGACGCTACAGACAGATTTACAGCTGGACGGGAATTTACAGCAGTTGCGGTTAGAACGTTAAAACGTCAACACGGTTTTGTAGGCCCGGTAAGCGCAGCGCCACCGGGCAAAACAAAGCACGCACTATCGCTCGTCGCGACGTCCGCCTACAGCCGCCCACCAGCGACGGATGTGTACCGTCACCTCTTCGCGGTCGTGGTACAACTGACGCGCCTGGATCTCCACGTTAATACCGTGCTCATCCAGCTGTGCCTGAATATAGGCCAGGTTCTGGGATACCTCCTCGTAGCGCTTTTTCATCGGCAGCTTGAGGTTGAAAATGGTCTCACGGCACCAGCCGTTCACCAGCCAGGAGGCCATCAGCGCGGCCACTTTCGCCGGCTTCTCCACCATGTCGCACACCATCCACGAGATGTTGTTGCGGGTTGGGCGATAGCGGAAACCGTCTTCTCGCAGCCAGGTGACCTGTCCGGTGTCCATCAGGCTTTGCGCCATTGGACCGTTATCCACAGACGACACCCACATGTTGCGTTTCACCAGCTGATAGGTCCAGCCGCCCGGGCACGCGCCAAGGTCGACGGCATACATGCCGTTAGCCAGACGCTCGTCCCACTCATCTGCCGGGATAAAGACGTGAAACGCCTCTTCCAGCTTCAGGGTTGAACGGCTCGGCGCATCTGCCGGGAACTTCAGGCGCGGGATGCCCATAAAGAATGGCGAATTGTTATTGGTGTACGAATAGCCCGCATAGCAGCAGCCCGGTGCGATAAAGAAGATATGCACCACCGGACGCTTCGGCGTTTCGTAGTTTGTCAGTATGCCCGCGTCACGCAGCGCTGCGCGCAGCGGCACGGTGAACTTACGGCAAAACTTCATCAGCTCTTTGCTTTCGTTGGTATCGGCAACCTCAACGCGCAGGTCGCCGCCCTTCTCCACCACGCCCTGCAGCATGCCCACAATCGGCGTGATGCGATCTTCCGGCGGAAGATCTTTCAGCAACTCACCCGCGACGAACATCTGGCGGGCGAAGATCAGCGAGCTGAACGGCAGCTCGCGCGCCAGCTTGTCGGCGTCTTCAGGCTGATAACATTCGAATACCACATAGCCCGCATTTTCTTTTACGCGAGCAAAGCCGAAGACTTCGCGCTTCGCCGCTTTATCGGTAATTTCCGCGGCGCACTCTTTCTCAAACCCCGGGCGACAATATAAAACAACCTTATTCATGAACAACGCCCTTGCGTTTCAGACGGATAGCTCCGATAAACATTAATACCCAACCCGCCAGGAAGCTCACGCCGCCGACAGGTGTAACAAACGCCCAGAGGCGCAAATGCGAGAGGGCCAGACAGTAAAGGCTGCCGCTAAACAGCACGGTACCCAGCGCCATAAATACGCTACTCCAGTAAAACCAGATGCTTATCCGACGCTGCATCGCTACCGCCAGCCCAAAAATAGCCAGCGTATGAAACGCCTGGTATTCAAGGCCGGTCTGGATCCAGCCCATCTCGACGGCGCCCAAAGACTTGCTCAATACGTGCGCGCCAAAGGCGCCCAGTGCAACAAAAATAAAGCCACTCACCGCGGCAAAAATCAGCATGAATCGGCTGGTCATGTTTAAGTCCTGAATTAATGCGTGCCCGGCACACAAACGTTATTGTTCATACCTGAAGCGGAATTTTTCTTGCTCGCTTGCCGCTTTCGCCAGTATCCACTGCCGGAAGGCGGCTATTTTACCCAGTTCTGCCTGACTGTCATGACAAACCAGATAAAATGCATTCTTGCTGACCAGTACATCATTAAAAGGGCAAACCAGACGGCCTGCCTCAATTTCGGACTGCGCCATCACGTTGTTCGCCAACGCCACGCCCTGTCCGTGAATGGCAGCCTGTAGCACCATCGCACTATGGCTAAAAATGGGGCCCTGCTGCACGTTTATATGACTAAGACCTAATTGACGGGTATAAGTTTGCCAGTCGCGGCGAGAGGCATCATGTAAAAGCGTATGCTGCGCCAGGTCAGCGGGTGTTTTCAGCGCCTTGTCGCCTGTTAAAAGCAGAGGCGAACAGACCGGCAGCAGATATTCTGCGTATAATTTCTCGACACGCAAGCCCGGCCAGTTTCCGCGACCATAAAAAATGGCGACATCCACATCATCGGCCAGCTTGTCTTCCTGACGATCCACCGCCTGGATTCGAACGTCGATCCCCGGATAAGCTGAGTTAAAGCTTGAGAGTCTAGGCACCAGCCACTGAATGGCAAAACTGGGCAATAAACTAACAGTCAGGGCACCTTTTGCACTGCGGGCCTGCAGCTTACGCGTGGCTTCCGTGAGCTGGGAAAAAATCTCTTTAATATCCTGAAAATAGCTCTGCCCCTCTTCGGTCAACAGCAAGGAACGATTGCGTCGGCGGAACAGCTTAAGGCCCAGGAAATCCTCCAGGGACTTGATTTGGTGACTTACTGCGGCCTGTGTCACAAAAAGCTCATCTGCCGCACGGGTGAAGCTCAGGTGACGTGCTGCTGCATCAAAAACGCGTAATGCATTAAGGGGTGGCAATCGCTTTGACATGGTTATCTGGCTTAGATGTTAACGGAATTTAACAAACAGGAAACAACGTTTAACCTATTAGTTTTTTTTATCTGAGCCATTATAATTTGTCCGTTGAGGAACTACCAGCAAATACCTATAGTGGCGGCACTTCCTGAGCCGGAACGAAGAGCTTTTTTCGGAATGCGTGTTCTGAAGGGCTTTTGGCTTACGGTTGTGATGTTGTGTTGTTGTGTTTGCAATTGGTCTGCGATTCAGACCACGGTAGCAACGCTACCAATTTTTCACTTCCTGTACATTTACCCTGTCTGTCCATAGTGATTAATGTAGCACCGCCAATTTGCGGTGCTTTTTTTTCGCCTGCGATCGGTTAATGCTCGATCTCTTTCATCTCTTTCACGTCCGTGCGGTTGATCTGCTGCTTGTTCCCGTTAGCATCTTTGTACGAAATCATCCCGGTATCGTTATCGGTAGTCGGTTTCCCTTCCGAAACGATAGAACGACCATCGTTTGTGTGCATCACGTAGTTGTTACCAGAACAGGCGCTCAGGGCAAAAGTAAACGCACAGGCAGAAATGATTGCAGCTGTCTTATTCATGATTATTCTCCTTTAGCAATTAATGCTATTCAAACCTCGATTTATAACAGGCTAAAACATCCGCCTAAGACTATTTAGCATAACCTGCTTTTTCGAGGTCGCCAGGATAAGCAGACAAATCTGATAGATATCAACCTCCTTGCCCTGCCGCTGAAATTGCGCGACGATCTCTCTATCGACACGAGGAATTCCATGAACGCTTTCAGTCCTGCGCAGTTTCGCGCACAGTTTCCGGCGCTGGCCGATGCCGGTATTTATCTTGATAGCGCCGCCACGGCCCTGAAGCCCAAGGCGGTGATCGAGGCCACGCAGCAGTTCTACAGCCTGAGCGCCGGCAACGTACATCGCAGCCAGTTTGCCGAAGCGCAGCGCCTGACCGCGCGCTATGAAGCCGCACGCGATCAGGTTGCACGCCTGATCAATGCCGAAAGCGGAAAAAACATCGTCTGGACGCGCGGCACGACCGAAGCCATCAATATGGTGGCCCAGTGCTATGCCCGCCCGCTGCTGCAGCCAGGGGACGAAATCATTGTCAGCGAAGCAGAGCATCACGCTAACCTGGTGCCGTGGCTGATGGTGGCTGAGCAAACGCGCGCGCGCGTTATTAAGCTCCCGTTGAGTGCAGACTTTCTGCCTGACGTGGCCCGTCTCCCTGAGCTGATTACCCCCCGCAGCCGTATTCTGGCGCTGGGGCAGATGTCCAACGTCACCGGCGGCTGTCCGGATCTGGCTCGCGCCATTGAGATTGCCCATGCCAGCGGCGTGGTGGTGATGGTCGACGGTGCTCAGGGCGTGGTTCATTTCCCCGCTGATGTGCAGGCGCTGGATATCGACTTCTACGCCTTCTCCGGGCACAAACTCTACGGGCCAACCGGGATTGGCGCGCTGTACGGTAAGCCAGAACTGCTGGCCAAAATGACGCCGTGGCTCGGCGGCGGCAAAATGATTACCGAGGTGACCTTCGACGGTTTTAAAACGCAGGAGGTGCCTTACCGTCTGGAAGCGGGCACGCCGAACGTGGCCGGGGTCATCGGCCTCAGCGCCGCACTTGAATGGCTGGCGGAAACGGACGCGGTTCAGGCGGAAAGCTGGAGCCGAGGGCTGGCGACGCTGGCAGAGGAAGAACTGAAAAAACGCCCGGGTTTCCGCTCGTTCCGCGTTCAGGATTCCAGCCTGCTCGCCTTTGATTTTGCTGGCGTGCATCATAGCGATATGGTGACGCTGCTGGCCGGATACGGCATTGCCCTGCGCGCAGGACAGCACTGCGCCCAGCCGCTGCTGGCGGCGCTTGGCGTAAGCGGTACGCTGCGCGCCTCGTTTGCGCCGTATAATACCCAAAGCGATGTCGACGCGCTGGTTAGCGCCGTTGACCGCGCCCTTGAAATACTGGTGGATTAATGACTAGCGCTGCTTTAGCCGGACATCCGTTTGGCACGGTCATCACTGAAGAGACCTTAAAACAGACCTTCGCCCCGCTCCAGCAGTGGGAAGATAAATATCGTCAGCTGATCCTGCTGGGTAAACAGCTCCCAGCTCTTTCCGACGATCTTAAAGCGCAGGCGAAAGAAATTGCGGGCTGTGAAAACCGCGTCTGGCTGGGCGTGAGCGTCTCCGGCGAGAAGCTGCATTTCTTCGGCGACAGCGAAGGGCGCATCGTCCGGGGCCTGCTGGCGGTCCTGTTAACCGCCATTGAGGGGAAAAGCGCGGCGGAATTGTTAACGCACTCGCCCCTGGCGCTGTTCGACGAACTGGGGCTGCGCGCGCAGCTTAGCGCCTCGCGCGGTCAGGGCCTGATCGCGCTCAGCGACGCGGTGCTGGACGCCGCACGTCAGGCTCAGGCCTGACGTTCCGCCTTCGCCATCATCTTCTTCAGGGCGTGAGAGACCGCCACAAAGCCAAAAGAGGCGGTTACCATGGTGGCCGCCCCAAAGCCTGACGCGCAGTCCATGCGTTTTGGCCCTTCCGCCGTGCTTTTCATCGCACAAACTGAACCATCCGCCTGCGGGTAGACCAGCGCTTCGGTGGAGAACACGCAGTCGACGCCCAGCTTGCCCTTGCTGTTCTTCACCACATTGAAGTCGCTCTTCAGGCGTTCACGCAGCTTGGCAGCCAGCGGATCCTGAATGGTTTTCGCCAGATCGGCAACCTGGATCTGCGTGGGATCGATTTGCCCGCCCGCGCCGCCGGTCGTGACCAGCGGCACCTTGTAACGACGGCAGTATGCGATCAGCGCCGCTTTAGGCCGCACGCTGTCGATGGCGTCAATCACATAGCTGTAGCCTTTGCTCATGTACTCCGCGACGTTATCTGCCGTCACAAAGTCGTCGATCACCGTCACCCGACACTCCGGATTGATGAGACGAATGCGCTCCGCCATCACCTCGGACTTCGCCAGGCCGACGTTATCACGCAGGGCGTGGATCTGACGGTTAGTGTTGGTCACACAAACGTCATCCATATCAATCAGCGTGATTGCGCCAATCCCGGTTCTCGCCAGCGCTTCCGCCGCCCAGGAGCCGACACCGCCAATGCCCACGACGCAGACGTGCGCATCCGCAAACAGCTGCAGGGCTTTTTCACCATAAAGACGTGCCGTGCCGCCAAAACGCTGGCGCCAGGCATCGCTGATTACCACAGACATAAAACCTCAGATGTAAAAAGGGTGAGGTTTTCCTCACCCTGAACAGTAATCCGTATTGCGCTCAGAATACCACAATCAGCCGCTGAATACGTTTCCGGTGCCCGGCGCGACCTTCAGCACCCATACGCGTCCGTAGTGGTTATACCAGCCTGCACGGTGACCGGCATCCGGGCCAATGCCCTGATAGATATCAAAGTGCTGGCCCTTAATCGCTCCGCCAACATCCAGGGCTACCATCAGACGCAGCTCATATTTGCCGTTGAACTTGCCGTTGTTGTCGAGCAGAGGAACTTCCGCCAGCAGCGTGGTACCCGCAGGAATGATAGAACGATCCGATGCCACCGACGCGCGGCCAATCAGCGGCACAGCGCTGGCCCCTTTCACCGGGGCGAAGTTTTGCGGCTTGAAGAAGACGAACGATGGGTTCTGCTCCAGCAGCTCGCGCACCTCGGCTTCACTGTGCTTTTCGCCCCACTCGCGGATCGCCTGCATCGACATATCTTCTTTTTTCACTTCGCCGCGGTCAATCAGCACCTTACCGATGCTGCGGTAGGCATGGCCGTTTTTCCCGGCATAGCTGAAGAAGTTAAGCGGTGAACCGTCGCCAAAATCAATGTAGCCGCTGCCCTGCACGTCCATGATGAAATTATCCATCAGGGAGTTGCTGTAGGCCAGGACGTAGTTTTCGCTCAGCGCACCGGCGTAGATTTCGGCGCGGGACGGCAGACGGCCGCGTTTTGGGGGCATACGGTAGATAGGGTACTGGAACTCGCCCTGGCGCGTGTGTCGCGCCTGAACCACGGGCGTGTAATAGCCGGTGAACTGGACGTTGCCGTAGTTATCCGCCCCTTCCATTTGCCAGGCATCAATACCAAACTGGCGCATGTTGCGCGTATCGCCGCCCGCCTTCAGCCAGTCCTGTACCGCGCTATAAACATTGTTCTGTGAGCTATACAGACGCGGCGACGCATTGCGGATCTGGTAGACCTGCTCGGAGAAATCACCGGCGTTGATCGGCGCGCCAACGGCGTCAGGCTGATTAACTAAAGAGAAAGGCTGGGATAACTTCCCGTCTTTATACTGCTGACCGCGATCGGTCGGTTTGGAAGAACAGGCCGCAAGAATCGCTACCATTGCGCCCGCCATCAGATACTTCGCCCAACGTCCTTTCATTATATCTCGTCTTTAAGTTGCCCATTTCCGCGTGATGAAGATAACAAACCGACAAAGCGAATGAAATGCGATCGCATGCCCTTTGGCAAATTCAGAGCAAAAAATAGTCTAAATGTCGCAATGCCGTTCACTTTACATACAAAGTTAATGATTTATGTGAAAAAGGGGTTGCATCACAAACCTATCCGAGTATAGTGCGCTTCCACGGACGCGGGGTGGAGCAGCCTGGTAGCTCGTCGGGCTCATAACCCGAAGGTCGTCGGTTCAAATCCGGCCCCCGCAACCAACACTTCTAAAAACAATAAACACCCTTAAGGGTGTTTTTTTGTATCTGCCGTTTGTGAATTTGCCGGGCATTTCACCCGGCTAAAAACCTACCCGCGCCGCGCCAGCGTCGCCCCGTCTGAGAAATACGCCCGTATCCCCGCCAGAATCGACTCCGCCACCTCCTGCTGGAACTTTGCCGTCTTGAGCTTACGCTCTTCTTCAACGTTACTGATAAACGCGGTTTCTACCAGAATGGACGGGATATCCGGTGCCTTCAGCACCGCAAACCCGGCCTGCTCAACGCTGTTTTTGTGCAGCTTATTGATGTTCCCCAGCTTGCCCAGCACCGCTTTACCAAACTTCAGGCTGTCGTTAATGGTCAGGGACTGCACCATGTCGAACATGGTGTGGTCGACGTAGCGGTCGCCGCTTTTGCTCACGCCACCGATCAGGTCCGAGGCGTTCTGGGTGTCCGCAAGGTATCGCGCCGCGGTACTGGTCGCGCCTTTGGTTGAGAGCGCAAACACCGACGAGCCGCTCGGCTGGCGGCTGGTAAAGGCATCCGCATGGATCGAGACAAACAGATCGGCACGCTGCTTCTGCGCTTTCGCCACCCTCACCTTCAGCGGAATAAAGACATCCTCATTGCGCGTCATGTAGGCGCGCATATTGCCCTCTTTATCAATTAACGCCTTCAGACGACGGGCAATTTGCAGCACCACATCTTTTTCACGCGTATGATATTTCCCCACCGCACCGGAGTCTTCGCCGCCGTGGCCGGGATCGAGCATGATCACAATCGGACGATCGCGCCCTGCTTTCCCCGGCTGCGGGCCGCTTTGCGCAGGCGGCACCTGACGCTGAAGATCGCCTTTGTTGTAATCCTCCAGCAGGGCGAGAAGCGGATCCTGAATATCCGTCGCATTGGCCGGGTAAAGATCCATCACCAGACGCTCTTTAAACGTCGCGACGGGCGCCAGGGCGAACAGCTGCGGCTTAACGTTCTGCTTAAGCTCAAACACCATGCGCACGGTTTGCGGATCAAACTGACCGACGCGCGCCGATTTAATAAACGGATCGTCACCGCGGATCTGCGCCGCTATGCCTTTCAGCACGGAGTTGAGGTTCACCCCTTCGAGATCCACCACCACGCGTTCAGGGTTGCTGAGGGCAAATTGCTTATATTTCAGCACGCGATTGGATTCAACCGTCACGCGCGTATAGGTCGACGACGGCCAGACGCGCACCGCCACCACCTGACTCGTGGCGGCAAGACCGACCTGGCTGACGCTAAGCAACCACATTGCCCCGGCCCCTTTTAACAAACGGCGGCGGCTTATTGCTGAATTGGATCCCGACATGCTTCTCCCGAGCAAGAAAACAAACTGATATACAAAAGTGCAGATTGACCGAAAACTTTAACGAATGACGCATAAACTGTCATCTATAAAAGGGTAAACAATCATACGTTAACGCACGGATTACTTATTAATTTCTGTAGGTCGCAGAAAATTTGCACTTGCACACGCGCCCATAATCGAATAAAAATACATAAATTACGAATAAACATTCATTAAGGGTTGTGCCATGGTGAAGGAACGTAGAACCGAACTGGTCCAGGGATTCCGCCATTCTGTTCCCTATATCAACGCCCACCGGGGAAAAACGTTTGTCATCATGCTGGGCGGCGAAGCCATTGAGCATGAAAATTTTTCCAGCATCGTCAATGACATTGGCCTGCTGCACAGCCTCGGGATCCGCCTGGTGGTGGTCTATGGCGCGCGCCCGCAGATCGACGCCAACCTGGCCGCTCACCACCACGAGCCGATTTACCACAAACATACCCGCGTCACGGATGCCAAAACCCTGGAGCTGGTGAAGCAGGCGGCGGGTCTGCTGCAGCTGGATATCACCGCTCGCCTGTCGATGAGCCTGAACAACACGCCGCTACAGGGCGCGCATATCAACGTCGTGAGCGGCAACTTTATCATTGCCCAGCCGCTCGGCGTGGACGATGGCGTGGATTACTGCCACAGCGGCCGCATTCGTCGTATTGATGAAGAGGCCATTCACCGTCAGCTCGACAGCGGTGCCATTGTGCTGATGGGGCCGGTGGCGGTTTCCGTAACCGGTGAAAGCTTTAACCTGACGTCCGAAGAGATTGCCACCCAGTTGGCGATCAAGCTGAAGGCGGAAAAAATGATTGGGTTTTGCTCCTCCCAGGGCGTCGTAAACGATGAAGGGGTGATTGTGCCGGAACTCTTCCCGAATGAAGCGCAGGCCCGCGTTGAAGCGCTGGAAGCCGAAGGGGATTACCACTCCGGCACCGTCCGCTTCCTGCGTGGCGCCGTGAAGGCCTGCCGCAGCGGCGTGCGCCGTAGTCACCTGATCAGCTATCAGGAAGACGGAGCTCTGCTGCAGGAGCTGTTCTCCCGCGACGGTATTGGCACCCAGATTGTGATGGAAAGTGCGGAGCAGATTCGCCGCGCGACCATCAACGATATCGGCGGCATTCTGGAGCTGATCCGTCCGCTGGAACAGCAGGGTATTCTGGTTCGTCGCTCCCGCGAGCAGCTGGAGATGGAGATCGACAAATTCACCATTATCCAGCGCGATAACCTGACCATTGCCTGCGCCGCCCTCTATCCGTTCCCGGAAGAGAAAATCGGAGAAATGGCCTGCGTGGCGGTGCACCCGGATTACCGCAGCTCTTCACGCGGCGAAATGCTGCTTGAGCGCGTGGCGGCACAGGCGCGTCAGATGGGGCTGAGCAAGCTGTTCGTCCTGACGACGCGCAGCATTCACTGGTTCCAGGAGCGCGGGTTCACGCCGGTGGATATTGATTCTCTGCCGGAAACGAAGAAAGAGATGTACAACTATCAGCGCCGTTCGAAAGTGCTGATGGCCGACCTGGGGTAATCCTTTCTTTGCCGGCGTCGTTCAGAGGGAGTCAAATATCGCGCTCAGCCCGCTTCGGCGTTCCGTGCGGGTGGCAATCGCCTGTACCAGCACCCGTTCATCGGTATACAGCGACAGGCGCTGACGCGCGCGCGTAATGGCGGTATAGATCAGCTCGCGGGTAACGACGGGGGAAAGCTGTGTGGGCAGGATAAGTGCCGCATGGTTAAACTCAGAACCCTGGGATTTATGCACCGTCATCGCCCAGGCAGTTTCATGCTCGGGCAAACGGCTCGGCTGGAAGGACTTCACGCTACCGTCCGGCATCTGGAACCAGACGCGGAGCCCCTGCCCGCGATCGAGCGCAATCCCGATATCCCCGTTAAACAACCCCAGCGCGCTGTCGTTGCGGGAGATCATCACCGGCCGGCCTTCATACCAGCGCGAGTGCGGAGTACGGTTGATTTTACGCTTTTGCGCCAGCAGCTGTTCCAGCCTGTCGTTCAGGCCGCTGACTCCAAAGGGCCCTTCCCTCAACGCGCAGAGCAGCTGGTATTCGCCAAACGCGGCAATGACCTGCTCCGGCGTGCTTTGCTGCTGTACGCCCGTCAGAAAATGTTGATACCCCAGCAGGGCGTCATCCAGCATCGCCTGATACTCTTCCCCGGTTTGCAGCGATTTTTTCTCAATATCGGTAAAGGTACCGTCAAATACCGCACAGGTAGCGTGCCGGTCGCCCCGGTTCACCGCCGCCGCAAGCTGACCAATGCCGGAGTCGCTGCCAAAACGGTAGCTTTTTTGCAGCAGACACAGGCTGTCGCGCAGCGCCCCCGCAAGTAAATGGTTTTCAGCCGCGAGCGAACATCCGGTCAGGCGCGCCAACTCCTCAGCGCGTTCAGCGGTATACCCCAGGCTGGCATAGGTGCAGATATCGCCCAGCACGGCCCCTGCCTCCACGGAGGCAAGCTGATCGCGGTCGCCGAGGAAAATGACGCGCGCGTGCGGCGGTAACGCATCAATCAAACGCGACATCATCGTCAGGTCAATCATCGATGCTTCATCCACCACCAGCACGTCCAGATGCAGCGGGTTACCGGCATGGTAGCGCAGACGCTGGCTACCCGGCTGCGCGCCGAGCAAGCGGTGCAGCGTGCTGGCTTCGTTAGGGAAAAGCGCAAGCCGCTCCCCGGTGAGCGGCAGTTTTTGCAGCGCGCCGCCTAACGACTCCGTCAGACGTGCAGCCGCTTTACCGGTGGGTGCCGCCAGGCGGATACGACACTTTTGCTCACCCGATAACTGAATCAGCGCGGCAAGCAGCTTAGCCACGGTGGTCGTTTTACCGGTGCCCGGCCCGCCCGAAATCACCGATATTCGCCGCGTTAACGCCACTGCTGCCGCCACTTTCTGCCAGTCTGTCTCGTCGTCAGAGGTAAACAGCGTATCCAGCGTTTGCCGGAGCAGTGCTTCATCGCACGGGAGCGGAGCATTGGTCTCGCTGAAAAAGCGCGCCACCGTCAGTTCGTTACGCCACAGCCGGTTCAGATACAAACGTTCACCCGTCAAAATCATTGGCGTACCGGTATCGGCGCTGCTGACGGCGGGCGAGCGGAGTAATATTTCTTGCCAGTCCACTGCCTCACCCAGAAGCGCGAAACACGCCTGTAAAGCCGGCGGCATTTTCTCATCCACCACCAGACGTGAAAGCGGCAGACAGACATGCCCTTCTCCCGCATCTTTACTCAGGATCGCCGCGGCAAGCATGACGGCAGGCTCTTCGCCCGCCACCATCATGGCAAATTGTACGTCCAGGTGGCGAAGTGCACGTTGTTCAATTGCGTCCAGCAGTAGCGCCTGCATCGTCATGCTACTTCCTCCGTGCTTGCAGCAAACAGGTTATCCATCTTTTCAATCAACTCCGCAGCCGGACGGGTGCTGAAGATACCCGAACGCGGGTTGTTAGCATCCACGCCGCGCAGAAAGAGGTAAATGACGCCGCCAAAATGATCTTCATAGCGATAATCGGCCATGCGATGGCGCAGGTAACGGTGCAGCGCCAGGGTGTAAAGCTGATACTGCAGATCGTAGCGATGCATTTGCATCGCTGAGGCCATCGCCTGCTGGGTATAGGCTTCGCTGTTTGCCCCCAGCCAGTTCGATTT
The DNA here is from genome assembly GCF_011683705.1 of Enterobacter sp. 725m/11. Taxonomy (NCBI): domain Bacteria; kingdom Pseudomonadati; phylum Pseudomonadota; class Gammaproteobacteria; order Enterobacterales; family Enterobacteriaceae; genus Enterobacter; species Enterobacter sp. 725m/11. Next base: position 14,512 of record NZ_JAAQOK010000035.1, read on the forward strand.
GTAATCCAACAGGTAGTAGCGCCCTTCATGGCGGAAAACCAGGTCGATAAAGCCTTTCAGCATCCCCTGCACCTGGCGAAAATTCAGCGGCGGACACCCTGCGGATAACGGATTGTACTCGCGGATCAGCGCATCAAGCGCCTCGGCCCTGAGCGGGCTGGCGATGGGGAGGTAAAACTCCATCTCCACCTGCTTATCTTTGGCGGTCAGCTGGCTCAGCGAGATCCCCTGCGCCGTGAGCGGCGCGTGCAGAACAGCGCGGATCCATTCAGTGAGAACCGGCTGCCACTGTGCGTCGTAGCCTCCGCTCTGTAACATCTTCAGCACCCACTCTTCTGATACCGGTTGGGTAAAATCCAGCTCTTCAAACAGGCTGTGCAAAAACGTGCCCGGCGAGGCGCCGCGCGGAAACTGATGCGGCGTGAGCGCCGGCTCGACGGGCACGCTCCCGGCCCCAGCGGCATCCACGTCCAGTTTTGGCATCAGATCCTGCGCAATACTCTGTCCGTGCTGCTGTAAACCGGAGTAACTGGTGACGCGCCAGTCGTCAGCGATTGTGCGAGCCACCTCACGGGCATGCAGCGCTGACTCTCCCTGCTCCGGCGTCTGCCAGCGGCTGCTGTCGGGCTGGGAGGGAATATGCAGGGCAACATGCTCTGAGCAAAGTGATTCGATGCACTGGCGCAGCCCTGCGGCATCTTTAGGCTCGCCGCGCTGAATAAGCCGCCCCAGCGCGCTCAGATGAAAATCACTCTCGCCGCTCTTTTCGCCACGGCGACGGAACAGCGGCGCGACGCCCAGGGAACAGTGCCAGACCGAACGGGTCAGCGCCACATATAGCAGGCGCAGGTCTTCCGCGAGACGCTCCGCTTCGGCCAGCTCGACGCTGGACTCCGCATTGCTGAGGTCGAGTACCGCTTCGAACGACTCGCGATCGTGGTAAAAAGCCTGGTCCTGCACGCGATAATTAGCGATAAACGGCAGCCAGACCAGCGGATATTCCAGGCCTTTCGACTTGTGAATGGTGACGATCTGCACCAGATGTTTATCGCTCTCGAGGCGCATCTGCTGGCTGGAGGAATTGCTGTTAGGGTCGGCAATCTGCTGGGCCAGCCAGCGCACCAGAGCATGCTCGCTCTCCAGCTGCGTACCCGCTTCCTGGAGCAGCTCGCTGATGTGCAAAATATCGGTCAGACGGCGCTCGCCGCCCGCTGTCGCCAGCATGTTTTCCGCAATGTGACGATGTGCCATGAGCTCGCGCACCATCGCCATCACGCCGCGCTTCTGCCATTTTTCACGGTAGCGCACAAACTCTTCTACCACGGCATCCCACGCGGCTTCGTCAGTATTAAGCGCATCAATGTCACGCGCGTTCAGCCCGAGCATCGCGCTCGCTAAGGCGCTGCGGAGCGTGCTTTCACGCTCCGGGGCCAGCACAGCCTGCAGCAGCCATAGCATCTCGAGGGCTTCCAGCGTTTCAAAAACGCTGTCGCGGTTGGAGAGGTAGACGGACGGTATATTCAGTAGCGTCAGGGCGTCGCGGATAAGCGCGGCCTCCTGACGGCTGCGCACCAGCACCGTGATATCAGATGCCTTTACCGGGGCTGGTTTATCCTCCTTCCACAGCAGCGCATCGCCGCGCGCGCCTGCGCTGAGCCAGTCCCTAATTTGCGCCGCACAGTGCTGGGCCATAGCATTTTGATAGTCCGCGACGCCCCAGCCTTCCCCGTCAAGTAGCCAGAAGTTCATGGCTGGCTGAGTTTCGCCATTAACCTCGAAGCGCAACGCGGTATTTTTAGGGGCGAACTTGACTGGCTGGAAAGGGATCTCCCGGAACATAAACGCCGTATCCATGCGGCTGAAGAGCGCATTGACGCTTTCCACCATGCCGGGAGAAGAGCGCCAGTTGGTGTCGAGCGTGTAGTGCGCGTCAACCTCGCTGCGGGCTTTCATGTAGGTAAAAATATCCGCACCGCGGAAGGCGTAAATGGCCTGCTTAGGATCGCCGATTAACAACAGCGCGGTGCCGGGCTGCTGGCGCCAGATACGGCGGAAAATGCGGTACTGCTGAGGGTCGGTATCCTGAAATTCGTCAATCATCGCGACCGGGAAGCGGGTGCGAATCGCGGCGGCAAGCGCTTCGCCATTCTCACTGCACAGCGCCGCATCAAGTCGGCTCAGCATATCGTCGAACCCCAGTTCGCCCCGGCGACGCTTTTCACGCGCGACGGCGTCGCGGATCTCCGTCATGGCGCGGACGATCATCAGATCGTTGAGCGTCAGGGGCTCCGCCAGCAGGGTTTCAATCGCCAGAAACAGGGGATGTTCAGGCACGATACCGTCGGCTTTGGTCCGCTCAACCAGGAAACGCCGGGAGAATTTCTCCAGCGCATCCGGGAGCTGGTAACCGCGCGTCTCTTCCTGCGCCCACGCGCTGATCTTCTCGATCCATTTGCCCTGGTTGCCGCGATTGAACTTACGTCGATCGATCCCGGAATTCTCGATGATCGCGTCAATCTCACCGACTGACTCAATCCATTTTTGTTTGATGTCGGCAATTTTAGCGATGATTTTTTCATGGCGTGAGGCCAGGGTTTCATCTGCTGGAGGCGGGGATTTGATGACCGGCGCCTCACCCTGCAGATAACGATCGATGGCGCGCAGCAGTGCTTCGGGCCCCTTCCACAACGCATGTACCGCTTCCGCAATATCCCGCTGTAACGGATAGCAGTGGCGACGCCAGAAATCCGCGCAGGCCTGATAGCGAAGCACGGATTCATCTTCAATAAGCTGTTGCTCAAACAGCATGCCGGATTCAAAAGCATTCAGGCTCAGCATGCGCTGGCAAAAACCGTGAATGGTGAAGACGGACGCTTCGTCCATCTGCCTTTCTGCGAGGAGCAGCCACTGGGCTGCCTGTTGCTTATCGGCAATCTCTTTCAGAAGGCTCGCGTAAAGAGGGTTATCCGTGCTCTGGCGCAGACAGGCGATGCGCAGTTCGTGGATATTGGTCCGAATACGGCCGCGCAGCTCAGCGGTGGCGGCCTCGGTAAAGGTAACAACCAGCAGCTCTTCAACGCTCAAAGGACGAGGAAAAGCGGCGTTACCGCCAAGCCCTAACAGCAGGCGCAGATAGAGCGCGGCGATGGTGAAGGTTTTTCCCGTTCCCGCTGAGGCTTCAATCAATCGTTCACCCTGCAGAGGTAAACGTAAGGGATCAAGGGACTCAGCGGTATCGGTCATTCTTTCTTACTCCAGGGCATAGATTGCTGCAACGCGCTGACGCTCTTCCAGACTTTCCAGCCTTTCGGGTTCACGTAGTCCGTTTTCCCGTTCTGGCTACCGGATACCTGAGACAGGATAGTGATGCCCTGCGGCTTAATCACGGCCTGATGGAAGAAATCGGCAGCCTTCTGCGGCGTCAGCTGTTTTATCTCAGCCACTACTTTATCACGCGAATCAAATTTCAGATTACCGCGATCGAAATCTTTGCTCAGCTGCGACGCCTCTTCGCCCAGCGTCTGCGGCGGCTGCATCACCTGCGCGATGACGGCCTGCTGGATCTGAGCAAACTCTTCCGGCTTCATGGCCCGCAGTTTTGCTTCCACCTGCGTGAAGAACGCCTGATAGCGGCGCCAGAGATAGGCCGGCTGTTTGTCGCTGCTTTGCAGCAGGAAGCCCAGCCCCCATTGACGCCCCACGTTCATTGAGAAAGCAAATACCGCATAGCCAAGCTGCTCTTCTGTGCGCAGCTGGTTATAGAACCACGGCTGAATAATCTGACCCAGAACGGCGCTCTGCGCAGAGCTTGCGAATTCATCATAGCCCGTTGGCACAAACACCGCGGCCAGCGCGGAATCGGTGCTGCTCCCCGCTTTTTCAAAGATCACATTCTGTTTTTTCTCAACAAGCACGTCCTGGTTACGGCACCACTCGTCCCCTTTCGAACCGAGCTGCGTGCGAACATTTTCTGCCAGCGTTTTGGCCTGATCTTCGCTCATGTTGCCGACGATAAGAAACTCCGGGCGCGTGTTGGTTTTTAGCGAGTCACGATAAGCCAGCACCTCTTTTAATGAGATTGATGGCAGCAAGGCACGGCGTTCTTCACGCTGGAAATAAGGTATTTGCGACAGCATTTGTGCCGGCATAAGCGCCTGATCGTAAGCTTTGCCCTTTTCTGCAGAATCCATCATCTGCGCATACCAGGATTTAGCCTGCTCAAGCTGCTCTTCCGTTGGCGTGTAGCTGAAGTAACCCTCGAGCAGTGCCTTGAAAAGCTGAGGCAGACGCTGAGTATAGCCATTTGCATTAAGCATCAAACCGTTGTTGGCGTTGGTGGAGAAACTGATCCCGCCCACGGCCGCCTGGTTGCTGAGCTGATCGAGCGCGATACCGGCCAGATAGTCATTTAGCGCGAACATCACCTGATTTTTGGCGCTGTTCATCGCTTTCGGGTTACGCAGGACCACGCTGACATCAGCCTTTGGCTCGCTCGCAAAATAACGGCTTGGGGTATACACCACGCGCAGCGTCGGTTCATCAATAATGAGCTCCGGGTGCGGATAATCCTTAGTCGTTTTGATCAGCGAGAAATCATCCGGGATATAGGGGTTCAGCTCCGGCAGCTTCAACGCAATCTCACCGGCCTTCTTCTGCCAGTCGGCGAAGGTCTGGTCGCTGATTTTGTCTACCTGATAAGGGGCATCAACAAAGTATGCCGTCTTGTTATGCGGTTCGTTCGGGCTGATGTACCAGATGCGGGCATTTTGCGGCGTCATCATCGCCAGGCGCGCTTTTACCGCCTCGGCATCATAACGATCGGCAATATTGACCGCGTCGAGCGTGTGCGCCACCGGCACGCGGATCATGGTATCCGCCAGCCACTCCACGTAATCCATATCGCGGGTAATGGACGGGTAACGGAAATCGAGATCCAGCACGTGCGCCAGTTCATCAAAATAGCGCTTATCGACGCCTTTCTCGCGCAGTAAAGAGAGGTAGCTAAAGATAGCCGCCACCACTTCATCACGGTTGGCCTGACCTTTGTCGGTCAGGGTGGCGGAGATCGCCAGCACGCCGCTGTTGCCGTTTACCACGGGATCGGAATCGGCGCGGATCCCTTCCACCAGCCCCTGTTTTTGCAGCCAGTCAGATAAGGTTCCCGGGCTGCGGTTACCAATCAGGTAGGTCACCAGCTCGTCGGTTTTACTGCGAAACTGGGCTGTGTTGTTATCAATGCGGAACTCAACGCGCAGCACTTTGCGGGGCATGGCAGGAACGTAGTGGATGACGATCCCTTTTTGCGCGTCCGTGACAACCGGTACGTCTATCTTCGGCAGGTCAATATTTTTATTCGGCACCCGGCCAAACGTTTGTGCCGCCAGTCCGGCAAGCTCCGGCAACGGTTTGTTGCTGTAAATAACCGCCTTCATCAGGTTGGCGGAGTAGTATTTGTCACGAAACGCATGCAGGGCGTCAATGACCGGGCTTCCCGGTTTATCGCTCAGCGTCTCCAGGTTACCGCCCGAGAAACGTGAGCCCGGATGCGCCGGGTTGATGGTCTCGGCGCTGACCTGCGCCATACGCATACCGTCCCGGGTACGGGCCATGGTCAGCTCCGCATTGACGGCATTGCGCTCGCGGTCGGCGTATTTTTTATCGAGCAGCGGCGCGGCGATAGCATCGGCAAGACGATCAACCGCCCCTGCCAGCGCGTCATTTTCGACTTCGAGATAAAAGGCCGTGCGGTACGGTGCCGTGCTGGCGTTGTGGCTGCCGCCGTGCATTTTCAGGAATTCAGAAAGGCTATCCGGCTGCGGATATTTTTTAGAGCCCATCAGCGTCATGTGTTCGAGGTAATGCGCCAGCCCCGGATGCGCCTCAGGATCTTCCAGCGATCCAACCGGCACCACTAACGCCGAGAGGGATTTCACCGCCTGCGGATCGGAAACCAGCAGCACGGTCATACCGTTATCAAGGCGGATAGCCTGATACTGACGGGTATCTTTTTCGCTCTTACGGATAGTTTCCTGAACGGGTTGCCAACCGGAGTCTGCCTGAGTGACGGGAGCCCAAAGGGCGACAAACAAAACAAACGCTTTGAACAAGGTGCTGCCTGGCATTACGACCTCTTTATCACGGCTATCCCGTCATACTTCAAGTTGCATGTGCGTCGGCTGCATGCGTTCACCCCAGTCACTTACTCATGTAAGCTCCCGGAGATTCACGACCTTGCCGCCTTCCTGCAACTCGAATTATTTAGGGCAAACATCATTAACAAACTGCGTGCTGGACACGCCAACATCTCTTTATTTAGGTACATCAGTCCGTGATAAGAAGTGCATCATAAATGAACACTCCATACTGCGCAATTTTTATACAGCGCTCAGGACTGATTAAACTTAAACAACGGTAACAGGTAGCGCTGTGCCTCTTCCGTAATAGCCTCGAAGTATTCTGGCTCAAGCGTTCGCCATAGACGTTGATACCAGACATCCTCACCTTCACCGCGCACCATCATGTTTCCTTCATAGGCCTGCATAAATTTACTGCGCGCTTTCTGCAGCGAAGCCTCATCCGTTAACATCGCATCATTCTGCGCGTCATAACAGGCTTTTATCCACGCACCGCCACTTTCGGGCAGTAACAGGAGGGGTTTGTTCATTCCCTGAAGATAGCCCTCAATATACAAGGACAGATAGCGTAACGCCTGTTCTGCCTCCATAGGTGGGAAGCGCCATTCGCCCTCTTTGCGCACGAAGATCCGGCTTTCACCTTTATTCCCACCCGCACTGTAGACAAGATGTTCCAGCCAGAGTTGCAATCCTTGTGAAACGCTGAGCAGAGAAGGCCGCCAGCGCAGTAGCCCATCTGGCTGAACCTGGTTTAGCCAGCCCGTGAGCTGTATGCCCTTGCAGCTGAGATCGATTTCGATGCTGTGTCCGGGCTGGCGGTGCTCCCTGACGCGCTCCGCCAGAGCGGTCATCTCCTGGCACTGCGCCTCCCAGACGATTTCCCCAAACGCACCGTAAGGTAGTTGTCCTGCGGCACGGTAGCGGCGGTAAAGTTTGTCTGCATCTTCCTCTTCAACCAGCGCATTAAGCAGCTGGAGGTTTAGCTGATAGCGCTCCAGCCCTTCCAGAGTAAAGGGTTCTGCATCAGGAATTTCGCTCTCTTCAGAGCGGAAGTTGACCTGTAATCGCTGCTGGAAGAAGGCGCGCACCGGATGCGCCCAAAACCGCTGAAGCTGTTCGAAAGTCAGAGTATTAATGGGCAGCGGATCAAGCGGCTGAATAAAATCCGTATGGGCTCTCCCCTCTTTTTTCGCTGCTGGCAGCCATTCGCGGGCATAGCTCTGCTGTTCGCTGACAATATAGTTTACCGGGTCAAACGGCATGCGGCTGTGGATACAGGTAATGTGCGCCTTCACCCGCTGCTCGCTTTCATCGCAGTTAAGCGCCTCATCCCCAGCCAGATAGTGGCTCTGGCCGATATAGTCCACAAGTTCCTGCACCAGAACGGAGGGGAAGCGCTCGCTGTTGTCCTGAATGGAACGACCGATATAGCTGATGTAGAGCTTACTTTGAGCGGAGATGAGCGCTTCAAGGAAGAGATAGCGGTCATCATCACGACGGCTACGGTCACCCCGCTTTGGATCTGCATTCATCAAATCGAACCCCAGCGGTGCCAGGGCCCGAGGATAAATACCGTCGTTCATGCCGAGCAGGCAGACCACCTTAAAGGGAATTGAGCGCATTGGCATCAGGGTACAGATATTGATGGGGCCTGCCAGGAAACGCTGGCTGATTCGCTCCTGGTCAAGGCGCTGCGTCAACTCATCTCTCAGCAGCGACAAAGGAATCGCTTCGCGATAGTGGGAATTCACGCCCTCGTCAACGATAGCCTGCCACTGCGTTTCAATGAGCGCCATAGCCGCTTCGGTGTCGTTGTCTGGCAGGAAGAAATCATTAAGTAACGCCCTGCACACCGGGAGCCACTCTTCAAGTGGACGCGGCTGCATTAGCTCACGGCGCCAGCGGTTAAGTTGCATCAGCAGAGAAGCTAAATGCCCTACCAGGTCAGCAATCAAACCGCTGGACTCATCGTAAGGCAGCACTTCGTTCCACTCGCCCTGGCTGCTCTCCATGGCGTAGCCCAGCAGCATACGCGTCAGGCCAAACCGCCAGGTATGCTGGCCGGTTGGGGGAAGCTCGAACTCCTGGACGTTATCGTCATCGATGCCCCAGCGAACGCCTGATTCGTTTACCCACTGGCGAAGGTAGCGCAGCCCTTCTTCATTGATGTTGAAGCGGGCTGCCAGCACGGGAACATCCAGTAACGCCAGAACATCTTCGGAGATAAACCGGCTATCCGGCAGTGAAAGCAGGGTGATAAATGCCTGCAATGCCGGGTGCGACTGACGGGCACGACGGTCAGAGATGGCGTAAGGCAGATATCGCTCACCCGTCGCACTGCCGAAGACGGCCTGAATAAAGGGACTGTAGCTGTCGATGTCCGCCACCATCACCACGATATCGCGCGGCGTCAGTTCAGGGTCGTCCTGCAGCATCGCCAGCAGCCGATCGTGAAGCACTTCGACCTCACGCTGCGGGCTATGACAAACATGGATCGTGATACTGCGATCCTCAGCGTCCAGCTTCCGCTTGCTGTCGCTGCGCTCAAACTCTTTCGCCGTCACGCCCATGACGGCGCGGTTCTCCAGATCCAGAATATCTAACTGAATATTGTGCAGCAGACTATCCGGGGCGATCTCGACAAAGGCGTCAACGTCACCTTCGCCTGATGACGTAATATCGGAGAGCATGTGAATGTAATCACGCCCCAGCTTCCCCCATGAGGCAAGCAGTGGATTGGGCAGGTTCTGGATGCCGTCTTCATCAAAAAGCTGCCCGGCAGTCGAGCCGTCTTTAAACAGCGGGACGGATCGTTCTTCAAAAAGGCGCTTTCGCTGGCGAGTCACCAGCCGCGCAAGCCAACGTTCGTCGAGGATATCCCCCCAATACTGTCGGCAAGGGTTGGTGAACAAAATATGAATATCGATATGTTTACCCAGCGCATTCAACGCTTTCAGATAAACAGGCGGTAATGCGGATATCCCACAGATAAAAACGCGTGACGGCAGTCGGGCTGGACGCGCCGACGCATTCTCGAGTATTGAGATAAACCGATCGTACAGGTTGGCACGGTGCCACTTAGGCTGCCCAAGTTTCTCCGTATGCTCGACCAGCGCTTTCCAAAGCGGTGCCTGCCATATTTGCGCCTCCGGTAACCCTTCAACCAGTTCGCCCGCTTCCCAGCGAATTAACCAGTCAGAACGGTAAACAAGGTATTGGTCGTAGAGATCGGCGGTGCGCGACGCCAGCTGGAACAGCTTGCGCTTATCGGTATCGTCATTAAGGTAGTGGCGCAGCATGGCGAATTCATCGTGCTGGAGCATCTCCGGCAGCAGCGCCATCAGCTTCCAGCTCATGCCCTGCTTGTTGAAGGCGCTCTGCTCTGGTATGTCCGGTAACACGCGAACAAACATCTCCCAGATAAAGCTCGCGGGCAGCGGGAAATCAATATTCGCGGCAATGCCAAACTTACGGGAAAGCGACATTTGCAGCCACTGTGCCATACCGGTGCTCTGCACCAGCACCATTTCAGGCTCAAAAGGATCGTCGAGCCGCTCGCGCTCAACAATAAATTCCATCAGTGCTTCCAGCACATCCAGACGATTTGAGTGGTAGACCCTTAACATAGACGCTCCCGACTACTGGCTAACCGGGCAATGCAGACGCGTTATTTCACCGCGTCGCCCCAGAGGAGAAATAAGTGTAACCGTGATGCTGACACATCCTGCGTGCGTTGTCTGCACCCGACTGGCCTGCCAGCCTGCGGGCAGAACATTTGTTGAGAGCTGAGCCTGATTCCAGGCGTGGTGCCAGAGCTGACGATACTGGTTAAACAGCGTAAACCGCGCCGCCAGCGCCCGATGATAGCCGGCCAGTGCCGTGACGATGATGACCAGCAGCATCATCGCCAGCAGGACCTCAACCATGCTAAATCCTTTTTCTTTGCTTACGGCAGCTGGCATAGCGAACGTTCCTTTAGCGGGCAAAAATCACTCCAGCCGTGAGGCGAAAAGCGAATATTACCGTCAATAATCTCTCCTGAACGCCAGAGTAGCAGGTCGTTGACTCCGGCAATCAGTAAAACAGTGGTCTCACTCAGCCGCCGCAAACACACTTGCCAGGCGGGTGCCTTTTTGCACTGGACTTCAGGATCGGGTGACCAGCTCTGAACGCGTCCCCACTCAAGCGCTGACTGTACAGAAGCCTGCTGCTGCAGCGAACGGCTCTCTCCGCCAACGAGCGCGCTGAACGTTGTCAGCTGCTGGTTAAGGCCGGTGAGGATCAGCGTACCAAGTACCAGTAAAAGTAGAACCAGCGCCAGCGAAGACATACCGCGTTGACGGTTCACAGGTTGTACCCCGTGACCGTATACAAAGCCTGATAAGGCTCTCCTTGATCGCCGTTGCGCAGGGCGGACAGTTCGATATTCAGCTCCGGCGCAAACCCGGCGTGTGTTACTTTCCTCACCACAAAATGCGCGATGGCGAGCCTGTCCGGGTCCGTGAGCTTTTCCCATCCCTGACCTTCACATGAGGTTGCCCCACGAAGCGTTTCCAGCGCGCCCGATTCCAGACGAAAACCGGTGCTGTCGTTTTCTGATGCACTGCGATCCCAACGACCGTTACTGTTGGTATCCCACCGAACAATGACGCAGCTGCCCTGCCTTGCGATCGCCAGCCCTTGCCCCTGGCAGTTCCCAGCACAGTAACCCGCACGCTGAAGCTGTTTGCCGAGAGCAAACAGGCGCTGCCAGACCTCTTCTTCCAGCTCTCTCTGGCCGGATTGCAGTAATACCGCCTGATGCAATCCGGGTAGAAAGCGCGATGCGCCAATCAACAACAGGCTACTGATGGCCGTAGCAATCAGAACTTCTGTCAGCGAGAAACCGCGTTGTCTCATCGACATGAACCTCCTTGTGAGACCTTACACATTCTGATGCGCCCTCCGTCTGAGATCAGGATAAGCCATTCTCCGGCACGGCTTTGCACGCGTATCCGCCCTGCCCATGCCGTATCCCTTAACCCATAGAAGCCTAATGACGGTGTGACCTCGCTCACCGCGACCTCTGGCCAGAGTGGAATCAGAACAAAGGGGCTGCCCTTCTCACAGCCTTGCACGGCAGCGCTCACCAGACACTGCTGTTCCCCAACCCGCAGCTGGGTTATGTGATGATCGCGGTTGTACCTGTTGGCATCATTTCGCAGAAACACCAGATAGTCGCGCACCTGGCTGGCGGTTTGCCACAGCCGCTGCTGCCGCTGCCAGCTGTCCCAGCCGTACAGACCTGAGGCGCTGAGTATGACAACCAGCGAGACTGCCACCAGCGTTTCGATAAGCGTAAAGCCGTTCTCTTTTTTCATGCGGGAAGTGTGGCGATTCGCCGTGGGCGTGGCGAGCGGTGAATAATGGTTTTACGAGGCGTTATCCGAAGTATCAGGAGAGTTGCAGCGCGTTGCACGTTTTCTGGATAACGCCTCGGAAAACGAAATAAAGACGAAAAAAAACCGGCGCTAAACAGCACCGGTTATGTCACGCTTTACCGCATCAGATAGCGACGGGCGCTTTGATACCAGGGTACGGGTCGTACCCCTCAATCTCAAAATCATCAAAGCGGTAATCGAAGATCGATTCCGGTTTGCGTTTGATAATCAGCTTCGGCAGCGCGCGCGGTTCACGAGTGAGCTGAAGATGCGTCTGTTCCATATGATTGCTGTAAAGATGGGTGTCCCCACCTGTCCAGACGAAATCACCCACTTCCAGGTCGCACTGCTGCGCCATCATGTGGACTAACAGCGCATAGCTGGCAATGTTAAACGGCAGGCCGAGGAACACGTCACAGGAGCGCTGGTAGAGCTGGCAGGAGAGCTTGCCGTCTGCGACATAGAACTGGAAGAACGCGTGACACGGAGCCAGCGCCATTTTATCCAGCTCGCCCACGTTCCAGGCGGAAACGATGATTCGGCGAGAGTCCGGATCGTTTTTCAGCTGGTTCATCACGGTGGTGATCTGGTCAATATGGCGGCCATCAGGCGTTGGCCATGCGCGCCACTGCTTGCCGTAAACCGGGCCCAGGTTGCCGTTTTCATCTGCCCATTCGTCCCAGATGGAGACGTTGTTTTCGTGCAGATACGCAACGTTGGTGTCGCCTTGCAGGAACCAGAGCAGTTCATGAATGATCGAGCGCAGGTGGCAGCGCTTCGTCGTCACCAGAGGGAAGCCTTCTTGCAAATTGAAGCGCATCTGGTGGCCAAAAATGGAGAGCGTACCGGTACCGGTACGGTCGTTTTTCGGCGTGCCCTCATCGAGCACTTTTTTCATCAATTCAAGATACTGTTTCATGGTTCCTCAGGAAAGTTGTTGCTGTGGACGACGACGATACGCCCAAATCATCATAATGGCACCCGCGACAATCATCGGAATGGAGAGGATCTGCCCCATGCTGATGTACTGTACCCATTCGCCGGTAAACTGCGCATCCGGCTGGCGGAAGAATTCAACGATGATGCGGAACGCGCCATAGCCAATCAGGAACAGTCCGGAAACAGCTCCCATCGGGCGCGGCTTGCGAATAAACAGGTTGAGGATGATAAACAGCACCACGCCTTCCAGCGCCAGTTCATACAGCTGGGACATATGACGCGGCAGCACGCCGTAGGTATCGAAAATGGACTGCCACTCCGGGTGCGACGGCAGCAGCGCGATATCCTCCGCGCGGGAGCCCGGGAAGAGCATCGTGTACGGCACGCTTGGGTCAACGCGGCCCCACAGCTCACCGTTAATAAAGTTGCCCAGACGACCCGCCCCCAGACCAAACGGGATCAGCGGTGCGATAAAATCTGACACCTGGAAGAAGTTGCGTTTGGTGCGTTTGGCAAAAATCACCATCACCAGGATCACCCCAATCAGGCCGCCGTGGAAGGACATGCCGCCGTCCCAGACGCGGAACAGGTAGAGGGGATCGTTCAGGAACACCGGGAAGTTATAGAACAGTACATACCCAATACGGCCACCGAGGAACACGCCGAGGAAGCCCGCGTACAGCAGATTTTCAACTTCGTTTTTGGTCCAGCCGCTGCCAGGACGGCTGGCGCGACGGCCCGCGAGCCACATGGCAAAAATAAAGCCCACCAGGTACATCAGACCGTACCAGTGAAGCGAAACAGGTCCTACTGAGAAAATGACCGGATCAAACTCCGGAAAATGCAGATAACCACTGTTCATCTGTCACCACAAGATGTTGTTATTCCGCTGAAAGTGGACAGCGGTAGACATGCGATTCTGCCTTAAGCAGAGGCTCCAAAGTTGCGAATCATAGCATAAGGCGGGCGCGGAGGATGCGCCAGAGATGTAAAAGATGTGTATAGGTTTTTGTGCGCACTGGCGCCCTCTCCACAAGGAGAGGACGAAAGACGATTAGCGACCACCGCGGATCAGGCCGCCCATACCGCGCCGTTCCATAAATGCCGCCACCTGGTGACGAACCTCTGCGGCCAGCTGCGCCTCAAGGCTGCGCTCAGCCAGCTCGCGGGCATCATTGATGTCGATATGCCGCAACAAATACTTCACGCGCGCTACTGCGCGGCCGTTCATTGACAGATGGCGATACCCCAGACCAATCAGGATCGCGACGCACATCGAGTCTCCGGCCATTTCACCGCACAGGCGGAGATCAATACCGTACTGTTCAGCCTCACGGACAATCATCGCCAGCGCGCGAATGATCGCCGGGTGCAGGCTATCGTAGATACTGGCGACGCGGGTGTTGTTCCGGTCGACGGCCAGAATATATTGCGTCAGGTCGTTGGTACCGACAGAGATAAAATCAACGCGATTTGCCAGCTGCGGCAGCATAAAGACCATAGATGGCACTTCGAGCATGACGCCGATCCGTGGTTTCGGGATCGCATAGCCAATCATCTCTTCCACTTCACGACCAGCACGTTCGATCAGGCGCCGCGCTTCGTCGATTTCATCTATGCTGGTGACCATCGGCAGCAGGATACTGAGATTGCCCGTCGCGGCGTTGGCGCGCAGCATCGCGCGCACCTGGATCAGGAAGATCTCCGGCTGATCGAGCGTAATGCGGATCCCGCGCCAGCCCAGACACGGGTTCTCTTCGCTGATGGGCATATACGGTAGCTGTTTATCCGCCCCGACATCCAGGGTTCGCAGGGTGACAGGCTTGTCGTTGAACATCTGCAACATCCCCTGATACTGCGCCACCTGCTCCTCTTCGGAGGGGAAACCGCTCTGCAGCATGAAGGGGATTTCAGTGCGGTATAAACCGATCCCGTCGATGCGGCTGCCAAGCTTCTCTTCGTGCTCGGGGCTTAAGCCGGCGTTGAGCATGACTTTGATCCGCTCTCCGCTTTTAAGCTGCGCGGGCAGGTTAACGTCATCTTCCGCCAGCTTGCTTAATTCATTCTCTTCGCTGATGAGACGCTGATATTCCTGGAGCAGAACCGGCTCAGGATCGACCAGCAGTTCACCGCGGTAACCATCAACCACCAGCGTGCGGCGATGCAGCACCGAAGGCTGAATATCCGCCCCCATAACGGTAGGGATACCGAGCGCGCGCACCATAATGGCGGCATGGGAGTTCGCTGCACCATCACGTACGACAACCCCGGCGAGTCTGTCCTGCGGCAGCTCGGCCAGTGTTGTTGCCGAAAGTTCATCGGCCACCAGCACAAACCGTTTTGGCCAGGCATTCGGCCCCTGTATGGTATCATCGAGGTGGAACAGCAGGCGCTGTCCCAGCGCGCGGAGATCTCCCGCCCGCTCTTTCAGATAACCGTCGGTCAGTGCAGCGAACTGCTCGGCAAATTTTTCGATGACCTTTTTAACCGCCCACTCCGCGACTGCGCCTTTATCAACCTCAGCAAAAAGCTCACGGCGCAGACGCGCGTCGGAAAGCAGGTGCGAGTAGAGGTCGAAGATGGCCGCCGTCTCTTTTTGCGCACCAGCGGCAAAGCGCTTGCTGTAGCGACGGAACTCATTGGCCGCCTCTTCCAGCGCGGCGGTAAGACGCTCGCGCTCCAGCGCTTCATCAAGCGTAGAGGCTTCGTAGACCTGCTCCATCAACGGCAGCGTGGCGTCCATCCAGCCTTCCGCAATCGCCACCCCTGGCGATGCCGGAAGGGCGCGAATGCGCGTATGGCGGTACTGACCAAAGAGCGCAGCAAGCTGAGACTGAGAGAGGATCGCCGCCATCTGTGTCGCCAGCGTGACGAGGAAAGACTCTTCGCTTTCATCATACTGACGCAGCTCGCGCTGCTGGACGACCAGCACACCGAGTAGCTGACGACGCTGAATAATCGGCACACCCAGAAACGCGCGGAAGCGTTCTTCTTTTACGGAAGGGATGTATTTAAAGCTGGGGTGTTTTTGCGCGTCGGCAAGGTTGATAGGTTCAGCCAGCCGCCCAACCAGACCGACGATACCTTCATCAAATGCGAGCGTTACGGTGCGCCCCCGCGGCTTTTTCAAACCGCGGGTCGCCATCAGGTAATAGCAGCGCCGATCGTGGTCGGCCAGATACACCGAACAGACCTCGGTCTCCATCGCAAGACAGATGTCAGTGACCAGAATATTCAGCGCCTCGTTGAGGCGCGGAGCGCTGGCCACCTTCTCGACTATTTCTCGCAAGCGGGTGAGCATGATTTGCGTAGCTTAACCTCTTTTACGTCGCCAGGCAGGTGCGCTCTGCGGCTTAGGCGGGATCTCCTGAAGCTGCATCACCACACTTGCAAACTCTTTCATCACCCTACGGTAAACATCGCGCTTAAATGACACGACCTGACGAACAGGATACCAATAGCTCACCCAGCGCCAGCCATCGAACTCCGGCGTACTGCTGGTTTGCATATTGATGTCCGAATCGTTGCCCACCAACTGCAGAAGAAACCACTTCTGTTTCTGGCCGATACAAACCGGCTTTGTGTCCCAACGCACCAAACGTTTCGGTAACTTGTAACGCAACCAGTTGCGGGTCGAGGCAAGGATGCGAACATCTTTTCGGCTTAAACCGACCTCTTCAAAAAGCTCCCGGTACATCGCTTGTTCTGGGGACTCTCCCGGATTGATCCCGCCTTGCGGGAACTGCCAGGAGTGCTGACCATATCGACGGGCCCACATGACCTGGCCCTGACGATTACAAATTACTATTCCTACGTTCGGGCGGTAGCCATCGTCATCAATCACCGGACTACCCCAAACTAAACCTTATATATGAATGATTGTTTCACACTACAGTGAGGCGGTAAACCACTCTCTTACAGGCCTGCAACCTAATAACATTTGAATAACTCACAAATAAGCGCAGAGTTATAAACAGATGTGCGGTCTCAAGGGCAATTTTATTCACCTTTTCTGTGGATATAGTTGTGAAGAAGTGTCTGATTACCGATGAACAACCTGAAATGGCCTCTGCCCTCCCATTTCTCACCTTCAACATAAAGCCATATTTTTCATTATCTTATATTCATATCGACAAACAAAATGCAGAATAGCGTGACGATCGTCACAGCAGGGATCGTCGTGCTGATGAAAGATCGAACAGCGTCGGTTTTATCCACAGATTGTGCCAATAAGTTAGGCACAATTTGTCTGAAATTTGGATTTTCGTCGCACGTCAAGGCTGTAAATTGAAACAGTAGTCAGGGTTATGCCCAGTTATCCCATTTTTCTGTGGATAACATGGTGTAAGATCCTGTTTATTGTCAGTGACCAGATTTGAACAACCCGTTTTGCGTCCCTGATGAAACCGTGAAAACTTCATAAAAAAACCTATAAATCATGCACATGGAATATTGGTACAGAAAAAGTTAAACTCTATCCACAGGGGACTGTTTCTTCGTTTATTTTTTAATCAAAAGGTTATCGTCATGCATCCGCTTTCACCCTTGCTCTCACCGCCTTCGAGCGAAAGCCAGTTGCTACAGCAGGCTCAGCGCCTTGCAGGCTTCTCGCTGGGCGAACTTGCGGCGATGGCAGGGCTACAGATCCCGAAGGATCTGAAACGAGATAAGGGCTGGATCGGCATGCTTCTGGAGCTGTGGCTGGGGGCAAGCGCCGGGAGCAAGCCAGAGCAAGATTTCGCGGCCCTTGGCGTAGAGTTAAAAACCATTCCTATCGACCGCCAGGGTCGGCCCCTGGAGACTACCTTTGTCTGCGTTGCGCCCTTAACCGGCAATACCGGCGTAACGTGGGAAACCAGCCACGTGCGCCATAAGCTGAATCGCGTGCTTTGGGTTCCGGTTGAAGGCGAACGGCAGATCCCGTTAGCTGAACGCCGCGTTGGCGCGCCGCTGCTCTGGAGCCCGGATGAAGAAGAGGAGCATCAGTTGCGCCTGGACTGGGAGGAACTGATGGACATGATTGTGCTCGGTCAGGTCGAGCGAATTACCGCCCGGCACGGAGAAGTGTTACAGCTGCGCCCGAAAGCGGCAAACAGCAAAGCGCTTACCGAGGCGATCGGCGCGATGGGCGAACCCATACTGACGCTACCGCGCGGTTTTTATCTCAAAAAAAATTTCACCGGCGCGCTGCTTGCTCGTCATTTCTTACTTAAAACATAGTTTTTTACTTATTTTGCGAGCTCACAAACATAATCGCCTGGTTTTTAAGATTTTACCGCTTCACCCTGTTGCTATAACGGGTTAATACTACACTATGATTTGATACGAGCCAGATGAGGACGATAACGATGAAAAAATGGGCGGTGTTAATTTCAGCAGTCGGGTTGGCGTTTGCCGTTTCGGGCTGCAGCAGTGATTACGTCATGGCGACGAAAGACGGCCGGATGATCCTGACTGACGGTAAACCTGAAGTCGACGATGATACCGGTCTGGTCAGCTACCATGACCAGGCAGGCAATAAAATGCAGATCAATCGCGACGAAGTCTCGCAAATTATTGAGCGATAACAGTCGGAGGTCAGTAGCCTACTGGCCTTTTTGATTTTTTTCTTCCCCTTTTGCTTCCCCTCTGCCATGTTTATATTCCTTTGTCGGGAGGTTCCTGACGCGGTCTACATGTCTATTGAAGGAAGCCGGCTATGCATTATCACCGTATCCCCCACAGCGCTCTGGAGATAAGTCAACTGGGGTTGGGCACGATGACATTTGGTGAACAAAACAGCGAAGCCGATGCCCATGCACAACTCGATTATGCCGTCAGCCAGGGGATTAACCTGATTGATGTCGCAGAGATGTACCCTGTGCCTCCACGCCCTGAAACGCAGGGACTTACCGAAACCTATGTCGGTAACTGGCTGGCAAAACGCGGTAACCGTGAAAAGTTGGTTATCGCCTCGAAAGTGAGTGGCCCCGCGCGAAACAACGATGCCGGGATCCGCCCAAACCAGATCCTCGATCGCAAAAATATCCGCGCCGCGCTGGACGCGAGCCTGAAGCGCCTGCAAACCGACTATCTCGACCTTTACCAGGTCCACTGGCCGCAGCGTCCAACCAACTGTTTTGGCAAGCTCGGGTATAGCTGGAACGAGAGCGCCCCCGCCGTTACGCTGCTGGAAACGCTGGAGGCGCTGACCGAATGCCAGCGCGCGGGAAAAATCCGCTACATTGGCGTGTCCAACGAAACGGCCTTTGGCGTAATGCGCTATCTGCACCTGGCGGATAAACACGATCTGCCGCGCATCGTCACCATCCAGAACCCGTACAGCCTGCTTAACCGCAGCTACGAGGTGGGGCTGGCCGAAGTGACGCAATATGAGGAAGTGGAACTGCTCGCCTATTCATGCCTCGGTTTCGGCACCCTGACGGGGAAATACCTGAACGGTGCGAAACCGGCCGGGGCGCGTAATACCCTCTTTAGCCGCTTTACCCGCTACAGCGGCGAGCAGACGCAGAAAGCCGTTGCAGCCTATGTGGATATCGCGAAGCGCCACGGCCTGGATCCGGCGCAGATGGCGCTGGCCTTCGTGCGCCGTCAGCCGTTTGTTGCCAGTACCCTGCTTGGCGCGACGACCATGGAACAGCTGAAAACTAACATTGAGAGTTTCCATCTGAACCTGAGTGAAGAGGTGTTAGCGGAGATTGAAGCGGTGCATCAGGTTTATACCTATCCTGCGCCGTAGCTGATGCTTTTGCCGGGTAAGGCGAAGCCGCCACCCGGCTACTTATTAACGGCGACGCTGCCAGACCCACAATCCCGCAATCGCCGCCGCGAACAGCCCACCAAATCCGACGCCAATCGCCACCACCGGGACACCCACTTTTACCGCCAACGAGTAGAGCCCCAGCATTAACAGCATGGCCAGGTTTTCACCGAGATTTTGAACCGCAATGGCATTCCCCGCCCCGACGGTCTGCTTGCCAAGCTCCTGGAGTAACGCATTCAGCGGTACCACAAAGAAGCCCCCCAGAATACCAATCAGGATCAACAGAGCATAAGCGGGCAATAACGCATGTTGCAGCGAGAAAATAAGCACCACGAGGCCAATCAGGATCCCCGCGGGCATGCAGCGTGCAACCGTTTCAAGCGTCACCAGCTTCGCCGCCGCGCCCGCCCCAGCCACAATCCCGATAGCCACCATCGCATTCAGATAGGTCGGCGTCGCGTTGTCGGTGATCCCCAGCGCCACCGGTACCCACAGAACCAGCAGGAAGCGCAGCGTGACGCCCGCCCCCCAGAACATACTGGTTCCCATCAGGGAGAAACGCGTTTCCCCGTTACGCCACAGCACGCGGCACGCGTTAAAGAAACTGCCGGTCATCGGTTTAAAGCGCCAGGACTGGCCCGGGCGAGCCACCGGCAGCTTCGGAATAAACAGGTTAGCCACGACCGCCCCACCATACACCACTGCACACACGCCCAGGGCAGCCAGAACATGCCAGTCGGCCAGCACGCCACCCGCGACGGAGCCGAGGAGGATAGCGGCAATCGTTGACGACTCCATCAGGCCGTTGGCTTTCACCAGCTTATCGCCCGTGGTCAGTTCTCCGAGAATGCCATACTTCGCTGGGGAGTAGGCGGCAGCACCGATGCCCACCAGCGTATAGCCAACAAACGGATTAAAACCAAAACATATACTGGCAGCGCCCAGCAGCTTGAGACCGTTGGCAAACATCATCACCCGGCCTTTCGGGAAGCTGTCCGCCACCTGCCCCACAAACGGGGCAAAGATAATGTAAGCGCCCACAAACACCATCTGCAGGATCGGCTGACTCCAGTCAGGGTAAAACTCGGCTTTCAGCAGCGCCAGCGTGGCAAACAGCAGCGCGTTATCACCGAACGCAGAGAGAAACTGCGCGGCGATGACCGCCATCATGCCTTTTGAACGCAGCGAGGTGTTAGTGTGTACTGACTCACGCATTATGCTGCTCCGCCTCTTCAACCATACCTTTCAGGGTCACGAAATCGGGCTTGCCGCTACCCAGCACCGGAAGCTGCTTCAGGTAGCGAATATCGCGCGGCACGGCCAGTTCAGGAATACCGTGTTCACGCGCATAGCTCAGTAACCTGTCGCGCTTAAGCTCAGCATCAGTGGTAAACAGTACCAGCGCCTCGCCTTTGCTGGCATCGCTCTTCACGACCGTGGCGTGCATCTTCTCGGCGGACACGGCCGTCGCCAGTTGTTCAACCATTTCCAGAGAGACCATCTCACCGGCGATTTTGGCGAAGCGTTTTGCGCGCCCCTGAATCTGTACAAAGCCTTGCTCATCGAAACGAACGATGTCACCGGTGTCGTACCAGCCGGTTTCAATCTCGCCGTTGACGTTTTCCGCCGTTGGCGCTTCCAGCACGCCTGGGTTTTCCACGCGCAGGTAACCGTTCATCACGTTTGGCCCTTTCAGCTGCAGGCGGCCACCGTCCTCAATGCCCGGCACCGCCAGCAAGCGCGCATCCATCCCCGGCAGAATTCGCCCCACCGTTCCCGGTTTCGCCGCCATCGGCACGTTAATCGAGACAACGGGCGCGCACTCGGTAACGCCATAACCTTCAAGAATGCGCAGGCCAAACTTGTCCTGCCAGATCTGACGCGTGCTCTCCTGCAGCTTTTCCGCACCGGCCACCACGTACCGAACGCGGAAGAAATCATACGGATTGGCGAAACGGGCATAGTTACCCAGGAAGGTTGAGGTCCCGAACAGGACGGTGCAGTTACGGTCATACACCAGCTCCGGCACGATGCGGTAATGCAGCGGGCTGGGATAGAGGAACACCTCGGCACCGGTCAGCAGCGGCGTGAACAGCCCCACCGTCAGGCCAAAGGAGTGGAACAGCGGCAGCGCCGACATAAAACGGTCATTCGCGGTAAAGTCGGCAATGCTTTTGATCTGCTCAACGTTCGCCAGAATACTCTTGTGGCTGTGGACGACGCCTTTCGGATTACCCTCCGAACCCGACGTGAAAAGGATAATCGCGTCATCTTCCGGCTGCTGTTTGACCTGAGCCAGATGCGGCACCAGCAGATGCGCAAAAATCCACAGCTTGTCGCCGGTGGTCACGTCCGCTTTTAGATCTTCCAGGAAGACCCAGCGTACCTGGGTCAGCTGTTCCGGCAGATGCCACAGCTTGCCTTTGTCCAGAAACTGTCGGGAGGTAAAGATGGTATTGATTTGGGCGGCGGTAATGGCGCTGGTCAGCCCTTTCACGCCCGCCGTGTAGTTCATCATCGCCGGTATACGGCCACGGGAAACCGCACCAAAAATCACCGCCGCGCTGATGCCCGCGTTTGGCAGCATCAGGCCGATCTTTTCGCCCTTTTTGCTGTACTTCTCAAGAATGCGGCCCACGAACAGCGTCTTGGTCAGCAGTTTACGATAGGTATCTGGGGTAAAGTTGATGTCTTCAATGCAGTTTTTCTTCGCGCCGTAGCGGTACTGCGCCGAAAGCAGGGATTCATACAGCGTTTCGCGCGGACGAACGGCCATGCGCGCTTCCATCATAATCTGGTGCAGCATTTCCCCGGCGATTTTACGGCGATCGCGGGCACGCGGCGCTTCCGGCATCGGTAACGACGTTGGCGGCAGGATATGCAGCGTGATTTTGGGGAACAGACGCTGCTTTACCAGCCCCTTAAGGCGGCTGAAATGGGTCAACTCTGCGCCTTCAATGCGCAGCGGCACTACGGTCGCGTTTGATTTCGCCGCGACAAACCCCGCGCCGTCGTAGATTTTCATCAGCGAACCGGTCACTGAAATGCGCCCTTCCGGGAAAATGACCACCGGACGCCCCTGCTCTACCAGACGTACCAGGTGTTTAATCATCATCGGCTTTGTCGGGTCAAGCGGTACGAAATCGATAAGTGGGGTGAGCCAGCGCATATACCACTGCTGGCTGATGGAGGTATAGACCGCAAACACCGGACGCACGGGCAGAAACAGCGCAAGCAGGATGCCGTCTATAAAGGAAACATGATTGGGTGTGATGAGAACGCGCTCGCCACGAAGCGCCTGGGCGTCGCCAGTGACGCGGATGCGAAAAAGAATACGGAACAGTGTACGGAAAAACCCAAATAGCATCTCAACTCCCTTTGCCAGACAGTGTGGTGGGTTGACAGTAAATGGTGGCAGATTACACGAGAAGTGATACGGGAGCGACAGCAAAAGTGGAGGCGAAAAAAAACCTGCGCATCCGCGCAGGTTGGTGCAAGAGATGAGTACGAAACCGTACTAAGAATTCTCACCAATCAATACCTCTGGGATCTTGATTGTGGCTGTTGACCCTGCGCTTCGCCAGCAGGAAAACGCAAGGGAATGAGCCGAAATGCAACCAGGTGTGAATATTCTCTTTTGCTGTTACAGGTTGAACGATCAGGCAAAAAAAACCTGCGTAAGAACGCAGGCTGGTGTAAGTCGTGTTAATCAACCGGAGTTGATTCCACCTATCAATACCTCTGGGATCTCGACTCTACCAACCTCTTTAACGTCATCGCCACCGGACAATCGCAACAGCCTGAGGCAAAGTGTAACTAAAGGTTCAGAATGACATTCTTCTGACATGACCAGGCGTGTAACGATTACACTACCAGGGTTGGTCTGCGTCACGTTTGTGGCGCGCGGAAACCGGCTTCCCTTGAATGGACGTCACTTTTCCGCAACACTATTCAGTGTGTAAACGCTTACCCCATATAAGAAGGTTATAAATGGCGACAATAAAGGATGTGGCTCGTCTGGCAGGTGTGTCGGTAGCTACCGTCTCCCGCGTGATTAATGATTCACCCAAAGCCAGTGACGCATCACGCCAGGCGGTACAAAGCGCCATGGAAACCCTGAACTACCATCCGAATGCCAACGCCCGCGCGCTCGCCCAGCAGTCAACAGAGACTATTGGGCTGGTGGTGGGAGACGTTTCCGACCCCTTTTTCGGTGCCATGGTAAAAGCGGTTGAACAGGTCTCTTATCAGACGGGTAATTTTTTGCTGATCGGCAATGGCTATCATAATGAACAAAAAGAACGCCAGGCCATCGAGCAGCTGATCCGCCACCGCTGCGCTGCACTGGTGGTACACGCCAAAATGATCCCGGATGCCGAGCTAATACACCTGATGAAGCAAATGCCCGGCATGGTGATTATCAACCGTATTATCCCCGGCTTTGAAAAACGCTGTGTAGCCCTCGACGACCGCTACGGCGCCTGGCTTGCGACCCGTCATCTGATTCAACAGGGTCATACCCGGATTGGCTATCTCTGCTCCAATCACCCCATTTCTGATGCGGAAGACCGCCTGCAGGGCTACTACGACGCCCTGCGCGAAAACGGTCTGCCGTGCAATGACCGTCTGGTGGCCTACGGTGAACCGGATGAGAGCGGCGGCGAACAGGCCATGACGGAGCTGCTGGGTCGCGGACGGACTTTCACCGCGGTCGCCAGCTATAACGATTCGATGGCTGCCGGGGCAATGGGCGTCATGAATGACAACGGGATCGAGGTGCCAGCGGAAATCTCGCTGATTGGCTTCGACGATGTTTTGGTCTCCCGGTACGTGCGCCCACGCCTGACCACCGTACGCTACCCCATCATCACGATGGCCACCCAGGCCGCAGAGCTGGCGCTGGCGCTGGCCGAACAACGCCAGCCGCCGGAGATTACCCATCTCTTCAGTCCAACGTTAGTGCGCCGTCACTCCGTTGCTGCGCCCGCTGACGCGCAGAGCGAATAGCGATACAGGTGTACCGTTTTATCCGGATACTCCAGCCCATCGCCAATATACTGCCAGCCGTAACGTTCATAGAAGTCGCGGCAGGCAGACCAGAGATGAAGTTCCTCGTACCCGGCCCGTGCGGCGAAGCGAATAACATGCTGCTGTAACTTTCCTGCCAGCCCCTTGCCGCGCGCCGCGTCATCAACGTAGAGCGCCGCCAGCCACGGACAGAGATCCTGACGGGTAATCAAATCACAGCGCCAGAGTCCCACCGTCCCGAGAAGCCGTTCATCCTCTACGGCGATAAAGGTCAGCGGCAGGGCACCCGGCGTCTGGCTGTGCTCGACGATGCTATGGAAAAAATCCCGCGCAAGCCCCTCGCCAAAGGCCTGCCAGAGCCAGTCGGTGACCTGCTCCGCATAGCGCGGTGCTGCGTAAAGCGGGAGAATGACGGTCTTTTTCACGTTTCACCTGCGTTTTTAATGAATATGCTGGTCTGACGCCTCCAGCCCGGTTTGGCGATTATTTTACCAGAGTCAGACTATTTAGTTTTACTTCCGGCAGGCCAGGCGAATCGTGACCAAAAAGCGTGATCGTGGCAGAAGTTTTGCGCTTCCCGCATCGCTTATACGCTGTCAGGTCTGTGTTAAACTGCAAACCATTACGTGGAAGCAGGAATGTAGAATGGCAACAATGCTGGATGTCTCACTGCGCGCGGGCGTGTCGAAGGCTACCGTCTCGCGCGTGCTGAACGGCACAGGTCAGGTTAAAGAGAGCACGCGTCAGCAGGTCTTTGCTGCGATGGAAGAGCTGGGCTACCGCCCAAACTTTCTCGCGCGTTCGCTGGCTAACCAGACCAGCAACAGCATTGGTCTGGTCGTCTCTACCTTCGACGGCTTTTACTTTGGTCGTCTTTTGCAGCAGGCGTCGCGGCAGACCGAAACCCACGGGAAACAGCTGATCGTCACCGACGGTCACGACGCGCCAGAGCAGGAAGAGCAGGCGGTGCAAATGCTGGCCGACCGCCAGTGCGATGCCATCGTGCTTTACACGCGCTATATGAGCGAAAAAGCGATCATCAAGCTGATTAATACCGTGCAAACGCCGCTGGTGGTCATCAACCGTGAAGTCAGTCAGGCACCGGAGCGCTGCGTGTTCTTCGAACAACAGGATGCCGCGTTTAAGGCGGTGGATTACCTGATCAATCAGGGCCACCGGGAGATCGCCTGCATTACCGTTCCGATCCACACCCCCACAGGTAAAGCACGGCTGATGGGCTACCGTAAGGCGCTTGAAAAGCACGGCATTCGTCTGGACGAGCGTCGAATAAAGTACGGTGATGCGGGAATGACGCGGGGCTATGAGCTGTGTAAGGAGCTGATTGCTGAAGGGGTGTCGTTCAGCGCGCTGTTTGCCTGTAACGATGATATGGCGCTGGGCGCGTCCAAAGCGCTGCATCAGGCAGGGCTTAAGATCCCGCAGGATATCTCCCTGTTCGGCTTTGACGATGCCCCAAGCGCAAAGTGGCTGGAGCCTGCGCTGTCGTCGGTTTATCTGCCGATAGATAACATGATCGTCACGGCTATCGATCAGGCGATCCGGCTGGCGAAGAACCAGCCGGTCGATGCGATCCCGCCGTTTACCGGCACGCTGGTAT
Organism: Enterobacter sp. 725m/11; assembly: GCF_011683705.1. Taxonomy (NCBI): domain Bacteria; kingdom Pseudomonadati; phylum Pseudomonadota; class Gammaproteobacteria; order Enterobacterales; family Enterobacteriaceae; genus Enterobacter; species Enterobacter sp. 725m/11. The sequence continues at coordinate 40,414 of NZ_JAAQOK010000035.1, forward strand.
TACGCGATTCGGTCACAACGGGGCCGTACTTTAATCAAACGAGTTCCAGCGCCAGCAGTTCCTGAATGGTCTGGCGACGACGGATCAACCGCGCCTTGCCGTTATCAAACAGCACTTCCGGCAGCAGCGGACGGCTGTTGTAGTTCGAGGACATAGACGCCCCGTACGCCCCGGTGTCGTGCAGCACCAGGTAATCGCCCGGCTTCACCTCGGGCAGCGCGCGGGTTTCAACTTTGCCACCTTCCTGCTGGGTAAACACATCACCGGATTCACACAGCGGGCCTGCGACCACCGTCTCGCGGCGCGGCGCGTGCGTTAAATCGCGGCCATCAGCAGCCAGGGCGGTAATGTGATGGTAGCTGCCGTACATGGACGGACGCATCAGGTCGTTAAAGCCCGCATCAATCAGCACGAAGTGGCGGGAGCCCATCTCTTTGACGCTGCGTACCTGCGCCACCAGCACGCCGGCTTCGGCTACCAGGAAACGACCCGGCTCAATTTCCAGCTTCACGGCATGGCCCAGATGCGCGGCAATTTGATCGCGCGCGGCGCTCCACAGGCCGTAATAGTGATCGGTGTCGATCGCCTCTTCCCCTTCACGATAAGGAATGGAAAGACCGCCACCGGCGGAGATCGCCTCCAGATCCTGACCGAAGTCGACAACCTGGCGCACCATCGCCCCGCACACCTGCTCCAGGTGCCCGTAATCGACGCCGGAGCCAATGTGCATATGAATACCGACCAGCTTCAGGCTGTAGCGCTGCAGTACCTCAAGCGCGGCAGGCATATCGGCGTACCAGATCCCGTGCTTGCTGTTTTCGCCCCCGGTGTTGGTTTTTTGGCTATGGCCATGTCCAAAGCCCGGGTTGACGCGCAGCCAGACGCGATGGCCGGGTGAAACCTGCCCAAGCTGCTCCAGCATATCCACAGAACCGGCGTTCACCGGCACCTGCAGTTCATGCACGCGCGCAAGCGTGGTGGCGTCGATCACATCCGCGGTAAAGACGATCGCGTCAGGATCGGTTTTCGGATCAAAGCCTGCCGCCAGCGCACGCTCGATTTCACCCAGCGATACGGAGTCAACTTTCACGCCCTGCTCGCGCATCAGGCGCAGAATATGAATATTGGAGCAGGCCTTCTGGGCAAAACGCACCACGTCAAACTGATGCAGGGCGGCGATCTTCTCGCGAACGATCTGCGCGTCGTAGACCCATACCGGGCAGCCAAACTCGGCGGGCAGGCGCAGCAGGTTTTCAGCGTTCAAATCGGTATCCGTCTGGTTGAGCGGGCGTGGCATGGTCTTCTCCGGTTCAATTCATTTTTTATGATTACGCCACAGCGGAAGCAGAATAAAAAATATCGTTTTATCGCGAGTCTATGCAAAAATGATATGGACAGTTCCTTGCTTTCAGGTGCCCTATGCCCGCCGTCAATTTACGCCACATCGAGATTTTTCACGCCGTGATGACCGCCGGCAATCTCACCGAAGCCGCGCAGATGCTGCATACCTCGCAGCCGACGGTCAGCCGCGAGCTGGCGCGCTTCGAGAAAGTGCTGGGGCTGAAGCTGTTCGAACGCGCCCGGGGCAGGCTTCACCCGACGGTGCAGGGGTTGCGCCTGTTTGAGGAAGTGCAGCGCTCATGGTACGGGCTGGACAGAATCGTCAGCGCGGCGGAAAGCCTGCGCGAGTTTCGTCAGGGCGAGCTGTCGATTGTCTGCCTGCCCGTCTTCTCTCAGTCCTTCTTACCGACGCTGCTCCAGCCTTTTCTGGCCCGCTATCCTGAGGTCAATCTCACCATCGTCCCGCAGGAGTCGCCTCTGCTTGAAGAGTGGCTGTCGGCACAGCGCCACGATCTCGGGTTAACCGAAACCCTCTCGACACCCGCAGGAACGGCGCGCACGGAACTGCTCGCGCTGGATGAAGTGTGCGTTCTGCCCGCCGGGCATCGGCTTGCCCACAAAGCAGTGCTGACACCCGCGGATTTTCATGGTGAAAACTACATTAGCCTGTCGCAAACGGACAGCTACCGGCAGCTGCTGGATACGCTTTTTTCTGAGCATCAGGTGAAGCGGCGGATGGTCGTTGAAACCCACAGCGCGGCGTCAATATGCGCGATGGTGCGCGCGGGCGTTGGCGTTGCGGTCGTCAATCCGCTTACGGCGCTGGACTATGCAGGAAGCGGGATCGTCATCCGCCGTTTTAGCGTTTCCGTCCCGTTCACCGTAAGCCTTATCCGCCCGCTGCACCGTCCGGCTTCCGCGCTGGTGGACGCATTCACCGAACACTTAGTTGAGCATGCGCGTCAGGTGGCGCTTCGCTTACCTGACCTGCAAAACCCGTTATGACAGCATAAATTCCACGGCATCTGCCGCGTGAATGGCCGCGGTATCAAACACCGGGATGGGGCTTCGTTCGCCCGGCACCAGCAAACCGATCTCCGTGCAGCCGAAAATCACCCCTTCAGCCCCCTGCTGCGCCAGTTTATCTATTACGCTGACGTAATATGCGCGGGAGGTTTCGCTGAAGGTTCCGAGGCAGAGCTCGTCGAAGATAATCTGATTGATGCGCGCCCGGTCCCCCTCATCCGGGATCAGGCTTTCAATCCCAAACTCGCTGTGCAAGCGCCCGCGATAGAAATCCTGCTCCATGGTGTAACGTGTGCCCAGCAAGGCCACGCGCGACATTCCCGAAGCGCGAATGGCGCGTCCGGTGGCGTCCGCGATGTGCAGGAACGGCAGCGAACAGCGCGCTTCAATGTGCGAGGCCACTTTGTGCATCGTGTTGGTACACAGCAGAATGCCCTGCGCCCCCGCACGCTCCAGCCCCAGCGCGGCATCAGCCAGGATTTCTCCGGCTTTATCCCATTCGCCGCTCGACTGGCAGGCTTCGATTTCATGAAAATCAACGCTGTGCAGCAGCAGGCTCGCGGAGTGCAGGCCGCCCAGACGCTGCTTTACGCCTTCGTTAATCAGGCGGTAATAAGGGATTGTCGATTCCCAGCTCATCCCACCTATCAGGCCAATCGTTTTCATCATCGCTCCTTATCTGTTTAAGCCAGTGAAGCAAACTTGTGATCCTGTTTCCAGTTCTTTATTACGTCGTTTTCTTTTTAATCTGGCCAATGTAAATTAAATAAAACACTGTTTTATTATGAAGGGCAAAACCATGTTTATGTTCCACAAAGAGACCGCGTCTGAAGATCTTGGGAATGGCGTTACGCGTCGCGTGCTGGCCCACGGCGGCAGGATGATGGCGGTTGAAGTACAGTTTGAGCAGGGCGCGATTGGCCCACTGCATAACCACCCGCACGAACAGTTAACCTATGTTCTCTCTGGTGAATTTGAGTTTACCATTGGTGAAGAGAAGCATGTCGTGACGGCGGGAGATACCCTCTACAAAAAACCACATGTGATGCACGGCTGCGTCTGCCTCAGAGCCGGCACGCTGCTGGACACCTTTACGCCTGTTCGCGAGGATTTCCTGAAATAAAAAAGGCGCTGTTGCAGCGCCTTCATGTGTGCAGAATTTATTCCGTTACCGGCTCTGGCAATGGGTTTCGGCTGAGCATGGCCTCACGGAGTAATACGCTGCCGCAGGCAAACAGAGCGCCAAGGATCGCCGCCAGAATGACAATCATGCCTTTGCCCGGGCCGTCTTTTTTCACCGGCATCGATGGCGAAAGCTGATACCTGAATGGCTCAAGCTTAACGTCTGCGAAGGAGAGTTTTTTCAGCTGCGCCAGGTAATATTCCCGGTTCTGGAAGTCCGCGTTCAGCTCCGTCACATCCTTCAGATTTTTTTCAATCCTTAGCTTTTCCGCGATACCGTCAGCCCCGAGCGCAACGGAGTAATCCGGATCGTCTTTTATCCCCTGTCCGTTGCTATAAACGGGCTTCTTAATGCCCGCCGCATTCGCCACTTCCAGCGAATAGTTCAGCCGCTGCAGGTTGGTGTTATGCACATTGGTCAGACGAACGCGGTCGAGCGTCAGCTGCTGCTCTACCTCGTTCGTTTTGAGGGCGATCTGGTTGCGGATATTCTGCACCGTTTCTTTCTCAACAATTGCCGAGATATAGTTGATATACCCCTCCAGAACGGATTGGGCATCGGCTGCGGTCGGCGCAGTGAAGCTCAATGTCCAGGAGACGAAAGGCGCTTTATCCGCATCTTTTCCCTGAACATCATTCACCGCTTTCATTTTGTCTGCAATATTGACAACCGCACGGTGCAGTTCAAGCGGGTCCACTTGCGCATTCTTGAGCTGCGCCATCACGTAAGGGGAAGAGGTCATATACTCTTCAAGCAATGACTGCGACTGGAATTTTTTAATAAACAGGTCAAAGACTTCCTGACGGGTAACCGGCACCTTCACATCAAGAACCTGCAGCGCAACCATCATCTGGCTCAGCGGGTTCCACTGTGTCTGTTCCGCCGGAGTGATCACCGCTTTACTGGTCCATTTTTGCGGCAGTAGAAGCGCAATTGCCAGACCTGCCAGCGCGAAAACAAAGATAATGGTGGCAATGCGTTTTTTCGCGGTAATCAGAATATCTAACAGGCCCAGAAGATCGATCTCTTTTGAACTGACTGCTGGAGGAGCATATGAGGAAAAATCGAGGTCCGTATTTTTTTTGAAATCCATTGCTGACATAGCCGTTCTTCTGTTTCGGGTGCAGTAAATTCCTGCCGGGTGAGTTCAGTTGCCCGATAATACAAGAAACTAAGAATAATCTGAACGCGAGAATGGACTATCTGAGGAATTGCTATCAAAGTTGGTAGTTATTCAGCATCACGCTAACAAAACGCCGGGTGGCGCTGCGCTTACCCGGCATTAACTCTTACACGCCGATATTTCGCAGTTTCTCCCCGCTCATCAGCTTGCGTTCAATATGTTCCAGCGTCACGCCTTTGGTTTCTGGAATTAGCCAGAATGTCACGCCAATAAACGCCACGTTCAGCACCGTATAGAGCCAGAAGGTTCCCGCCGCGCCAATCGCATCCAGCAGCGTCAGGAAGGTCGCGCCGATGATCATGTTCGACACCCAGTTGGTGGTGGTGGAACAGGTGATACCAAAATCGCGACATTTCAGCGGCTGAATTTCAGAGCACAGGATCCACACCACCGGCGCGGCGCTCATCGCGTAGCCAGCAATACACATCATGGTCATGCCCACGGAGAGCCAGGAGAGGCCGCTGGACGCCGTGCCGTTATCAAACTGCATCAGGCAGTAGCCGAGGATCAGGGTGCCGAGCGCCATCACGCTAAAGCCAATTTTCAGCGCCGGTTTACGTCCGGCTTTATCGACGGTGAACACCGCGATAAAGGTGGCGAACATAAAGGTCAGCCCCACCACCAGCGTGGCGATCATCTGCTGTTCGGTGGTGGTAAAACCGGCCATTTTGAAGATACGCGGGGCGTAGTACATGATGATGTTCATCCCCGTGAACTGCTGCATCGCCTGCAGCAACATGCCGAGGAACACCGCGCGGCGCACGTTGCGGTTAGCCTTAAACAGCGACCAGCCGCCCTGCTTCAGCTTCAGGCTTTCGCGGATCTCGTTCAGCTCTTCACGCGCTTTCTCAGACGTGTCGCGCAGCATGCGCAGCACCTCTTCCGCTTCCACGTGACGCCCTTTTTGTGCCAGCCAGCGCGGACTGTTGGGCAGGAAGATCACTAAAACAATCAGCACTACCGCAGGCAGCGCCAGCACGCCGAGCATCGCCCGCCAGTTACCGCTGTAGCTGAAGTACGTATCGGACAGGAACGCCAGCACGATGCCCAGCGTCACCATCAGCTGGTACATGCTAATCATCTTGCCGCGCACGTTCTCGCTCGCCATTTCGGAGAGATACAGCGGCGCGGTGTAGGAGGCAATCCCCACCGCCACGCCCAGCAGCACGCGGGAGAGCAGCAGCACTTCAACGTTAGTGGCAAACGCCGAACCTATGGACCCGGCAACAAACAGGACCGCCCCGACCATCAGGCTGTATTTACGCCCAAGGCGGAACGAAAGCCAGCCGTTAAACAGCGCGCCGATGGCCGCGCCGAGCATCATGCTGCTCACCACCCACTCCTGCAGGCGGTTACTCAGCGTAAAGTGATCGGTAATAAACGGCAGCGCCCCGGCGATAACGCCGATATCCAGGCCGAACAACAAACCGGCCACGGCTGCCGCAATGGAGACAAACTGGTTCATGCGGCGGGTATCGCGCAGCGCGGCGGGCATCAGGGTAGAGTCATTTATAGATGTCATATTTTTCCTGCCTCAACAGCAAAATTCGTTAAATGAAATTACGAGATAGCGGGTAAAAGTGTCAGGCCGGAATTCGTGAAGATATGGATTATTTCGCTATGGCATAGCGATCTGTGATGGACATTACAATTTCAACTAATGCTGGATAATCACCTAATTTTACTAACACCTTAATTTTTAAATAATAAAAATGTGATGGCAGTCATCTATGATTTTTAAGTATGGATTTTTCGTGTTTATCAATATGGACTTTGACAAATTTAAGCAAAAAAAACCTCCGCCGAAGAGCAGAGGTATTTGTCATAAGTTAGGTTATCGCGCCAGCCAGCCGCCATCAACCGCGACGGTATAACCATTGATATAGTCCGATGCCGGGGAAGCCAGGAACACTACCGGCCCCATCAGATCGCTCGGCAGCCCCCAGCGGCCCGCCGGAATACGCTCCAGGATCGCCGCACTGCGTTCTTCGTCAGCACGAAGCTGCTGGGTGTTGTTGGTGGCCATGTAGCCCGGCGCAATCGCGTTGACGTTGATGTTGTGCTGCGCCCATTCGTTCGCCAGCAGGCGGGTCACGCCCATCACCGCGCTTTTCGACGCGGTGTAAGACGGCACGCGGATGCCGCCCTGGAAGGAGAGCATCGACGCGATGTTAATGATCTTGCCGCCCTTGCCCTGCGCGATGAAGTGCTTCGCCGCCGCCTGGGACATAAAGAATACGCTCTTGATGTTCAGGTTCATGACATCGTCCCAGTCGGTCTCGCTGAAGTTAATCGCGTCTTCACGGCGGATCAGCCCCGCGTTGTTGACCAGAATGTCGATATGGCCAAATTCCGCCACCGCGCGATCCAGCAGCTCCGGAATAGCGTCGATTTTACGCAGGTCGGCGGTCAGGCTGAGAAAACGGCGGCCCAGCGCGGTTACGCGTTCGATGGTTTCCGTGGGCTCAACGATGTTAATCCCGACGATATCACAGCCCGCTTCCGCCAGGCCTAACGCCATCCCCTGGCCCAGTCCGGTGTCACACCCGGAAACCACGGCCACTTTACCCTGCAGAGAAAATGCATCCAGAATCATGTTTGTTCCTTACTCTTTCAGCGCCTGTCATCAACAGGCAGATGTATGCTTAACTGCCCGCGACTAGCGCAGATCCTTAACCGCGACGTGGTCCATATCATCGAAGACCTGGTTTTCTCCAACCATCCCCCAGATGAAGGTATAGGCTTTCGTCCCCACGCCGGAGTGAATAGACCAGCTGGGTGAAATCACCGCCTGCTCGTTATGCATGACGATATGACGGGTTTCCTGAGGCTGTCCCATCATGTGGAACACGCAGGCGTCTTCATCCATGTTGAAGTAGAAGTAGACTTCCATGCGGCGTTCGTGGGTATGGCACGGCATGGTGTTCCACAGGTTACCCGGGGCCAGTTCGGTCAGACCCATGCTGAGCTGGCAGGTTTCCAGCACATCCGGCACGAAGTATTTATTGATGGTGCGGCGGTTGCTGGTGAGGTTGTCGCCCAGCGTCACGGGCGCAACGTCCGCGGGCGTTACTTTTTTGGTTGGATAAGCGGTGTGCGCCGGGGCGCAGTTGTAGTAAAACTTCGCGGGTTTACTGCCGTCGATGCTGGCAAAGACCACCTCTTTCGCCCCTTTGCCGACGTACAGCCCGTCGCGATGGCCAATCTCGTAGCACTGGCCGTCCACGGTAATCGTGCCCGGCCCGCCAATATTAATCACGCCCAGTTCACGACGCTCCAGGAAGTAGCTTACGCCCAGCTGCTTGCCTACTTCACCGCCCACGGAGACGGTTTTCGCCACCGGCTTAATGCCGCCCACGATAATGCGGTCGATGTGGCTATAGACTATGGTGTACTTATCGGCTTCGAACACCTGCTCAATTAAAAACTCGCTGCGCAGTCCCTGAGTATCCAGCGTTTTGGCGTGCGCGCTGTGGATGCTTTGTCTGACGTCCACGGTAACCTCCAGATGTGGTCATGCCCGAAGGCAGAAATTAAACGAAACGACGTTTCGTTTTATGATGAGCACATACTAGCGGCATAAAATAGGGTTTTCAATTGCAATTAAAACAACGTTTCATTTTTTATTTTTGTTTATAACAGAAATGACGCGCGGATCACGATTACTTCCCATGAAGAGAAGAACACGATAAAAAAAACCTCCCGAAGGAGGTTTTTTAAGTGGGGAGAAATTAGCGTTCGATGGCGAGCGCCACGCCCTGTCCGCCGCCTATACAGAGGGTAGCGATCCCTTTGCGCGCGTTTCGCTTTTTCATTTCGTGGACCAGCGAAACCAGGATTCGGCAGCCGGACGCGCCGATGGGATGACCCAGCGCAATTGCACCGCCGTTCACGTTGACCCGCAGCGGATCCCACTCCAGCATTTTGCCGACCGAGATCGCCTGCGCGGCAAAGGCTTCGTTCACTTCGATCAGATCGACATCCGAAAGTTGCCACCCTGCGCGCTCCAGGCAGCGACGGGTAGCGTAGACCGGCGCAATCCCCATCAACGCTGGATCCACGCCCACGCTGGCAAACGCCTTAATGCGGGCCAGCACGGGGAGATCGAGCTCAAGGGCTTTACTTTCGCTCATCATCATCACGGCGGCGGCACCGTCGTTAATGGACGAGGCATTGCCAGCGGTGACCGAGCCCTGCGTTTCAAACGCGGGATTCAGTCTCGCCAGGCCTTCCGCGCTGGCATCCGTGCGCGGCTGTTCATCGGTATCGACGACGATCGCCTCGCCGTTCTGACGCTGCGTGCTGACCGGGACAATCTCGTCGCGAAAGCGACCGGAATCAATCGCGGCACGCGCTTTTTGCTGCGAACTGAGCGCATAAGCGTCCTGCAATTCGCGGCTAATGCCGTACTCGCGCGCCAGGTTTTCTGCCGTCACGCCCATATGATAGTCGTTGAACGCATCCCACAGCCCGTCATGCACGAGGCTGTCGAGCAGCTGGCTGTTGCCCAGCTGCGCGCCGGTTCGGCTATCGGTGAGAACGTGCGGCGCGCGGCTCATGTTCTCTTGTCCGCCAGCGATAACCACATCCGCTTCACCGCACTGAATGGCCTGGGTGGCGAGATGCAGCGCTTTTAACCCTGAACCACAGACGTCGTTGATGGTAATGGCGGAGACGGTATTGGGCAGCCCGCCCTTCAGCGCCGCCTGACGCGCAGGGTTTTGCCCGGCACCGGCCGTGAGAACCTGCCCCAGGATCACCTCATCAACTTCATGGGCTGCGATCCCGCTACGTTCCACCAGCGCTTTAACGACCACGCTGCCCAGGTCAACCGCCGAGTGACGCGCAAGCGCTCCCTGAAAACAGCCGATAGCCGTACGCAACGCACCCACTATTACGACATCTTTCATCACGACCTCTGTGTTAAATGACATGACGATAGTAGAGGATTGTTACTGGCAATTATCTTAATTGTTTAAAAATAGTGAGTTTAATCACAAGGATTAGCGTGCATCCTGCAGATACTGCCGTAGCCAGCTTCCGGCCACGCCGGGAGGGGATCGTTTATTCCACAGTAGATCGATGCCGATCGCCCGTGGCCAGCCGGGAACATTGAGCTGTACCAGCGACTTCGCGGCGGCGAATTCATCCACCAGCGCGCACGGCAGCACGCACCAGCCGAACCCCTGGACGGCCATACTCAGCAGTAACAGGTAGTTCGGCGCTGACCAGACGGGCCCGCGCGCGATCTCAGCCTCGCGCTCAAGGTAGGTGCTGAGCCTCAGCTCCCGCCAGCCGTGCAGCTCGTCGCTCTGCACCTCGTATTGTCCGGCGAGCGGATGCGTGGTCGCGGCATATATCGCCATTCGGGTCTGCACCGGCAGCCGGGTAGCGCCAATATCCGTAGGATAACCGTCTCGCGCTTCCGTCAGCCCCACCTGCGCGCGCTCCTTTTGTAGCAGATCGATCACGTCCTCTTCCTCGCCAATCAGGCATTCGAATTCCGTGTGGGGAAAGCGAGCGTCAAACTGCTTCATCAGATCTTCAAGCACGTCGGGGTTGAGGGTATCGGAGAGGACAAACGTCAGACGCGCCTCCGTTTGTGCCGTTAACGACACCGCCAGTTCATCCAGCCGCGTGCTGGCGGCGAGGATGGCCTGCACATAGCCCAGCACCTGTTCTCCCTGGACCGTTAACACCGGCTGGCGCGCCGAGCGGTCAAACAGTTCGAAACCCAGATCGGCTTCAAGGTTGGCAATGGAGGTGCTGATCGTCGACTGGCTTTTACGCAGCCTGCGCGCGGCAGCAGAGAAAGAGCCTGCCGCAACGGTCTCAACAAACGCGGTAAGAGCTTCAGGTGAATAGCGCATAAACTATCTACTTTATCGATGGATACTATCTTTAATATATCAGCTTTAGCGATAAAAATAGGCTGCATCAACGCCCATACCGGTGAATAAATGAGGTCTACACTATGCAACATCAGGATGCACTCCAACGTAAGCTGCCGGAGCGGATCTTTCATGCTGTCTGTTTCGAAGGGATTGCCACGGCAATTCTCGCCCCCACGGCGGCATGGCTGATGCAGCGCTCGGTGGTGGAGATGGGTGGGTTAACCATTATCCTGGCTACCACCGCCATGCTCTGGAACATTATCTATAACTTCGGTTTCGACCGTTTCTGGCCTGTCCAGCGCGTAAAACGTACGGCAAAAGTGCGCGCGCTGCACGCCCTGGGGTTCGAATGCGGGTTTATTGTAATCGGCGTGTCGATTGTCGCCGCCGTGCTGGGCGTGACCCTGCTTGAGGCATTCACGTTAGAAATTGGTTTCTTCCTGTTCTTCCTGCCATACACCATGTTCTATAACTGGGCATACGATAACCTGCGTGAGAAATTCCTTAAGCGTCGCCAGCAACGACGCGCTCTGGCAGGCTAAACCCTCGCTGGCCGGACGCCTGTTCCGGCCAAACTCCGTCGAAGCAACTGCGCTCTTCAGGCATAACTATGGTAAATTGCACGCCATTCTGATGGTTTGTTAGTTGAAACGTTGCTCTAATGTCGAAAATTTGGTCAAAAGATGAGACTCTCTGGAGTTTCGCTCTCTATGGCACGGCCGTGGGTGCAGGAACGCTGTTCTTGCCCATTCAGCTGGGCTCCGCAGGCGCTATTGTCCTGTTTATCACCGCCCTCGTGGCCTATCCGTTAACCTACTGGCCGCACCGGGCGCTGGCGCAATTTATTCTCTCGTCAAACACAAAAGGTAATGAAGGGATCACCGGCGCCGTCTCCCACTACTATGGTAAGAAGATTGGCAATCTGATCACCACGCTCTATTTCATCGCCTTTTTTGTGGTGGTGCAGATTTATGCGGTGGCCATTACCAACTCGTTAACCGAGCAGCTGGCAAAACACCTGACGGTGGACACCACCGTTCGCGTGCTGGTCAGCCTGGGGGTGGTGCTGGTATTGAATCTGATTTTCCTGATGGGACGGCATATCACGATAAAAGTGATGGGCTTCCTGGTGTTTCCGCTGATTGCCTATTTCCTGTTTGTCTCGATCTATCTCACCGGAAGCTGGCAGCCCTCGTTGCTCACCAGCCAGATGGCTTTCGATCGCCAAACGCTGCATCAGGTATGGATTTCAATTCCGGTGATGGTGTTTGCCTTTAGCCATACCCCGATTATCTCAACGTTTGCCGTTGACCGTCGCGAGAAATTTGCCGACGGTGCCATGGATAAATGCAAGAAGATCATGAAGGTGGCGTACCTGATTATCTGCCTGAGCGTGCTGTTCTTTGTCTTCAGCTGCCTGCTCTCTATTCCACCGTCCTATATTATGGCCGCCAAAGAGCAGGGGGTGACGATTCTGTCAGCGCTGTCGATGATGCCGTCTTCCCCAGCCTGGCTCGGCATTTCCGGGATTATCGTGGCGATCGTAGCGATGTCGAAATCGTTCCTCGGCACCTATTTTGGGGTGATTGAAGGGGCGACGGAGATCGTGAAGTCGTCGCTAAATCAGGTGGGTATTAAAAAGAGCCGCGCCTTTAACCGCGCCATTTCCATTATGGGGGTGTCGTTAATCACCTTTGCGGTCTGCTGCATTAACCCGAACGCCATCTCAATGATTTACGCCATCAGCGGCCCGCTTATCGCCATGATCCTGTTTATCATGCCGACGCTGTCGACGTATCTGATCCCTTCCCTGAAACCGTACCGCTCAATTGGCAGCCTGCTGACGCTGGTCGTCGGCGTGCTGTGCGTGTCGGTGATGTTTGTTGGCTAGACGTACTCGTGCCCGGCGTGCTGCCGGGCGCGTTATTTACGCCCGAATATCGTCATATTCCCGCGTCTTATCAAACTCATGCTTCGCAAACGGGCACAGCGGAATAATTTTGCGGTTCTCACCGCGCATCTTCTCCACCACTTTCGCCACCAGCTGTTTACCGACGCCCTGCCCTTTCAGGCTCTCATCCACATCGGTGTGCTCGATAATGCTCAGGTGCTCGCCGGTCGGCACGAAGACAATCTCTGCGACCTGATTGCCGTTCTCATCATTCACGTAAAACTTGTTATGGCCTTCCAGAATTTCCATGGTTCCTCGCTTATTTTTGGCGATACTTCAGCGCACCGCTCGGGCAGGTATCAATCACGCGTACAACCGTTTCAACGTCCACTTCATCGGGAATGATCCACGGCTTACGTTTCAGATTAAACAGCTTTGCGCTCCCACGCACGCAGTTACCTGAGTGTTTGCAGATCCCGGTATTAAAGTAAACGTCAATTTTCTCGCCGGTATAGGCCCGGTAACCCTCATCCAGTAGTTCTTTATCCATGACATTGCCTCTGTAATTATTATCTTGCTGAATGAAGCATAGCCTTACGGGATCCTGATGGCTATAACGCCGAAAACGAAAAGCCAGGTCACAACTCTTTTCTCGCCAGATTGCGTCCGCTATTGGCACATGTCAGGCTCCGCAAATCTCTCACTTTCATAGGGCTAGCACAGGTTGAATGAAACGCAGACTCTCTTTTCAGGTAAAGCTGTTTTTAGCGCTGGTGTGCTTCTCCTGCCTGCTGTTAGTTCTGCTGGGAACGATCCTGTTTCATTTTATTGACCGACAGCTACACCACGATTTGGGCCAGCGCGCCCGGGTTCAGGCCAGTGAAATCGCCCTGATACCGGGTCTGCCGGAAATGGTGGCAGCCAGAGATATCCCCGGTATCGCCCGCTTAATACAGCCGCTGCGTGCCGAAAGCGATGCCAGCTATATTGTGATTGGCGATACCCGGGAACAGCACCTTTATCATTCGGAATCACCGGAGCGCATTAATTTACCGATGATTGGAGGGGATAATGCGGAGGTGTTAAAAGGCAAAACCATTATTTCCGTGCGTCAGGGCGGGATTGGGGTGTCGCTGCGCAGCAAAGCGCCAATCTTTAATGCGCAGCATCAGGTCATTGGCATCGTCTCGGTCGGCTATCTGACCTCGTATATCGCCAATATTAACGCCCGCATTCTCTGGCAGGCTGGACTGTACGGTATTGCCCTTCTGCTGTTGCTGTTTATTTTCTCCTGGCTGTTTACCCGCAATCTTAAAAAGCAGATGTTCCGCCTTGAGCCGAAAGATATCGCCCAGTTGGTTTTGCAGCAACGCGCGCTATTAGAAGCCATGTACGAGGGGGTATTTGCCATCAATGAAGAGAAGCGGCTGATTTTAATTAACCGGGCAGCCAGGGAGATGCTCGATATTCATCAAAGTGAGAAAGAACTTATCGGCAAACCGCTGGAAGACGTTCTGCAGACGTTGCCGGGCTTTTTATCCCAGCGCTACGCCTCGGTAAGCGCTGGTCGCCACGACCAAATCGCAGTGCTTAACCAGCGAGAGGTGATCGTTAACCGCGTGGCGATTGAAGTCGAACCCGGCGTTGAAAGCGGCTGGGTGTACAGCTTTCGCGACAAAAACGACATTAACACCCTCAGCAGCCAACTGAGCCAGATCAAGCGCTATGCGGACAACCTGCGCATTATGCGCCACGAGCAGCTGAACTGGACCGCCACGCTGGTGGGGCTGCTGCAGATGAAACACTATGACGAGGCGATCCGTTACATCCAGGTGCAGTCAGAAGGCGCGCAGCGCGTGCTGGATTTTGTCTCCGCCCATTTTGTCTCTCCGGCCCTGTGCGGGCTGCTGTTAGGAAAATACGTCAGCGCGCGCGAAAAAGGCGTTGAACTGCAATTTGACCCGGCCTGCCAGCTCACCCGCATGCCCGGCACGCTCAACGAAACGGAGCTGATGTCCATTATTGGTAACCTGCTGGATAACGCGGTGGACGCGACCCTTAAGGCACCGGTCCCCGCGCCGGTGGAACTCTACATTTCTGACCGCAACCAGGAGTTGTTGATAGAGGTGGCAGACAGAGGCTGCGGTGTGGATGAGGCGGTGAAGCCACACATTTTCCGCCAGGGATTCAGCAGCAAACCGGAAAGTGAAAACGACATTGTGGGTACCGAGCACGGTATTGGCCTGTTTCTGGTGGCAGGCTATATCAGGAAAGCGGGCGGCAGCATAGAGATCGCCGACAACACGCCGCAGGGCACCATTTTTTCTGTGTTTATTCCCAATGGACAACCGCATGACCCAACCACTTGACGTTGTGATCGTTGAAGATGAACCGCACCTGGCGGAACTGCATCGCGAGTATATCGAGCAGAATTTTCACTTGCGCGTGGTGGGCATCGCCGCGTCGATTGAGCAGGCATGCCGCCTGATTCGTCAGCATCAGCCGCGGCTTATCCTGCTGGACAACTATCTCCCGGACGGTAAAGGCGTGGAGCTCATCGATAACCCGCTGCTGAAAAGCTATGAATGCTCGGTGATCTTCATCACCGCCGCCAGCGATATGCAGACCTGCAGCCATGCCATGCGCAGCGGCGCGTTTGACTACCTGATCAAGCCCGTCTTTTTCCAGCGCCTGCACGCCTCGCTGGAGCGGTTTATGCGCTTCGTCCACACCGTGCAGCAGGTGAAGGTGGTCGACCAGCACGCGCTGGATCGTCTGTTTAATCTGCCTGCCGCGGAAGCCTCCATTACGCCGTCGACAAAGGGCATTGAACCCCAAACGCTGGAAAGGATTAAACGCCTGTTCGCCGAACATCCCGACAGCGCGATGTCGGTTGAAGAGGTGGTGGAAAACGTGGGGATCAGCAAAACCACGGGGCGTCGCTACCTGGAATACTGCGTGGAGAGCGGGTTAATCATCGTCGAAATGCTGTATGGCAATATTGGTCATCCACGGCGGCTATACCGCAAAGCCGACGATAAACCGTAATCCGAAACCGTTCGCAGGCAAACGTTCGTGGATTTTATGGTGTTAATTGCTGAAACGATGGTGACAGTCACACTTCGGAATCATTGCCCGCGCCTCCCTATTGTCGGAGGCGCGCTTTACGCTATGTTGACAATTAGTTCCTCAAATGTAACTAAAAGGTTAACTATAATGTCGAACACGTTCCGAATTTCTCTGCTTACCGCTACCGTACTGTTCTCTGCTTCTGCACTCTCTGCCCTGCCGCAGGACTATCCTGCTGAGTATCAAAAAGTTGTCGATGCCGCCACCAAAGAGGGCAAGGTGGTGATTTACTCCACCACCGACACC